>CAMCJW010000121.1 GCA_945875195.1 Chitinophaga pinensis
AAGCAACATTGGAAGGGTCGTACAAAATGTCATTTAAAATAATATTTGCAGTTGCCGGAACATCATCGTCTTCTATTGTTAACGCAATTAATTGGGTGCCATCTTCAATGCCGTTTATAATAGAATCAATGGCAATATTAATGTTTTCAGTTCCTTCTTTTAAGGTATCTTGTAGTGCCAATAATGAAGTAGAGTTTGATATATTACCTGCAGGAATGGTGATGCTTAGGTTTGAACTATAATCCTTATTAATTGTTGCCAATCCAGTATAGCCTAATTTTACTTCTACATCAATGTTAGTTGTTTGAGATAAAGTAACAGTTATCTGCGCAACACCGCCACTTTCTATGATATTGGAGTTGTCAATTGCCATAGTAACTAAGCTGCCGGTATTAGGAATTACTTTAGGTTTTACATCTTCCGTTTTACAAGCACCAACAAGCATTCCAATGGCAATGGCAGGTAAAATAAGTTTATATATTTTCATGTTATTTTGTTTGCAAATCATTAGTTTTTAATAAACTTATAGCTGCTTGAATAATCATTAATTTTAAATTCAATGATGTAGGCACCAGGAAAAAGTTCACTCAATTCAATTTGATTTTTTTCAACTTTCCCATTCAAGATTAGTTTTCCGTCCATAGAATAAATTTTGTATTCATTTACTGTTTTGTCTGATTCAATATGTAGCACATTTTCGATTGGATTAGGAAATATTTTAACCGAAACTTTATTCAATTCCGCAATTGAATTTGCCTGTCCGGTAATAGTGATTTTCTTAGTGCCAAAAATGCCACTGCCATCTAAGGCCATTGCTTTCACGGTAACTTCACCATTTGCTTTAGCAGTTAATAGGCCAGAGCTAGAAATGCTAGCCAATGAAGATGAATCTATACTCCAAGTTACAGATTTATTAGAGGCATTTGCAGGTAATACCGTTGCTGTCATTTGTAAGGTTCCTGCATTTTGAGAAATACTTGAACTAGGACTGGAAACTGTAATTTCACTGACCAATATCCCTACACAAATTGGATAAATACACTCTGTGTCATAAATGGTGGCTTTAGAAGAATCTGTACAATTTAAAGCGCCATTGATCCAAGTACCACTTGATTTATAAGCCCATGACCCTGTATATTCCCAAGTCTTTCCTGTTCCATCTTCATTGGCATTACCGTATGTTTCCGCAACCTCACCAACCTTAAATAATTCTATTGCATCATTTCCATTTTGATTTACTACTCCGGCAATATCTATAAAAATATAATTAAACTTTGTCCAACATCCGGCTAAATAAGACTTCATGGCAACAGAATCTCTTACAACCAAAATATCGGATCCAGATGCGGCCGCTGTTTTTGGAAACTTGAATTCCTCTCCATCAGTGCCACCACCATTATTGGCAATACCTAAGCCATAACTGCTTAAATCTGCAATGTTTGCTGTAGTTCTTACATGAATTCCCTTACCACTTACCCCACCAAATGGAGTTACAAAATCTGTGATACCTTGTAATGACAATTTATTTGTACAAGCTGAACAAGAACCAAAACAAACAGAACGCAAGGATGTATCAGTTTTTAACTGAAGCATGCGAACATTCTTGCCTTCAGATAATATGGTACATGAATTTGGAGTTAAGGTTTCTTCAGTAAATGTACTTCCAGATTTGTATACAAATAAGTATTTTAAGGTATCTTGAAAAGAAGATGAATTAATTTCAAACAAGCCATCTTTATTAGCATCGGTTAGTGCATTGCAATTGTTACACCATTGGTTGAAATTTCCCTTTACAAATACACTGTCAAATGCAGTTCCTAACTCATTCATATCAACCTTTAAAATTACCAACTTACCATTACTTGTGCTAAAAGGTAGGCCATCCACTTTAGTACCGGGTGAAAATTTCTTTGTATTGATGCTGGCATGTTGCACAAAAGCTCCGGTAATATCTGGGTTGCGGGTATAAGACTCATCAGGGTTATTCGACAAAGCGTCTGAATTAAAACGCAATACTACATTGCCTAAGTTGTCTTTTATCAAAATAACTTCACCTGAATTAGCCATACTTAGTCCATCCGCACCAGTATCGGCCAATACAATAGCACTCCCAAAAAGTCCTTTGGGTAGGCCTCCTCCAAATACAACTATGGCTCCACCTGGAGGAATAATTGTATTGCTCGGAAATACATAACGAACAGTATCTCTGTTAACTGTTATTGAGCTATCTGCAATTTGAAAACCACCTATATTAAATGGTGTAGTGCCCGTATTTACCAGTTCAATAAATTCATCCTGGGTTTGGCTATATAAGCTATCGCCATTTGCATCTCCAGCTAAGCCTATGTTTGATGGGTCGTATAAAACTTCATTGATAACAAGTTGAGCCTTTAAATTTCCTTCAAAAATGAATGATAACAGGAATAGGATGAATAGTTTTTTCATTTTAAATTGAATTGAGTTTTAATTTTAGTTCTAAATATTACCTCAAAGTAATAGTTGAAAAAGCTATATTTGGCATACCAATTATTTAAATAAAAGAGTACCAATTATGCCAGTGTTGTTAAAAAAAATCAAGGACGAATACACAAATATTGTAGAAAGTACAAGGCCAATAAAGGGTGATAAATTATATATTCAAATATATAAACTCTTGTATAAAATGATTATCAAAACTGAGATTCCAGATAGTTTTGTTTTGCCGCCAACGAGAATATTGGCAGATACTTTAGGTGTTTCTAGAAGTACTATCATAAAGGCTTATGATATCCTCATTTTAGATGGTTTGGTTGTTTCAAAAAGAAATTCTGGTTATCAATTGAAGCCAAAAGAATCCAATCAAATAATATATGCTCAAAGCAATGAAACAAATCATTTGGAGCTTTCTAAAATTGGAAAATCATTTTTAGAATTAGCAGATTATAATGTGTCGAACAGCGCCGAAAATTTAGCTTTTAGTCCGGGTTTACCTCCATTGGATATTTTTCCAATATCGCAATGGAAAAATTTAACCAATATGTATTGGAAGGAAATTGAGTTTGCTAATTTAGCCTATTCGCCCTCATCTGGTATAGAAAAACTAAAATCGAATGTTGCAAATTACCTTGCCTTAACAAGAAATATACAATGTAATCCTAGTCAGGTTTTCATTGTTTCTGGCTCAATGCAATCTTTGTTTATTTTAAGCAGTATCCTTTTAAATCCTGGAGAAAATGTGATTCTTGAAGATCCAACCTTCCCAAATGTACATGCTGTTTTTAAAGGTTTATTGGCCAATATACTTGTAGGAACCATTGATAAAAAAGGTATAAATGTTGACTACCTGCGTGAGGCAAAACACCAGTCGAAATTGATACATGTTACACCTTCCTGTCATTATCCTTTAGGCATTATTATGCCATTAGAACGGAGGGAGGAATTGTTGCAGTTTGCAGATGAAAATCAGTCGTATATAATTGAAAATGATTACGAGCACGAACTCAACAATTGGGAAAAGCAAATCCCATCAATATTTAGCCTTGATAAACGACAAAAAACCATTTACTTAGGTACATTTAATAGAATCCTTCATCCTTCTCTCAGAATAGGTTATATAATAGTTCCGCAAAACTTAAAATTACCTTTTGAGCTAATGCTCAAACATTCACATCGATTTGTTTCTCCTTCAATACAATTTGTTTTGAACCAATTTATTGAAAGAAAAGTTTTACATAATCACCTCAATAACCTAATTGCTATTACCAAAGAACGAAAGTTGTTTTTTCATGATCAATTCAATGAAATTTTTAAAGGTTCAGGATTAAGCCTAATGGCAAACAATACTTTAAGCCTACAATCCTTGGTTAAAATAAAAGGTAATTATTTAGATAAAGAAATTGTAGACTTATTGAGTAAAAATAACATCAGTGTTCATTCCTTTAATAAATGCTTTAACGCACATTCACCCGAGCAAGGCTTGATATTTGGCCATTGTTCAATTGCCAAGCCTATTATCAAAAATAAATTAATAAGAATTAATTCAATCTTTCAAGAATTCCAAAGTAATCAAAAGTAAAGATGGAAATGGGAAATGTTATTTTAAGGAAATAAAGGTTGTTCATCCATATAATAAATTAGCTTATTTCTAACACCACCTGAACTCATAATCTCTCCAGAAAAATTATCCTTCCTTCCCCCAATTCTCTATTTCCTCCTTCGACCATAAATCTGGGAAGTAAATTCTTCTTTGGAATTGTGGATGGAGGTATTTTTCCCAATGGCTACCGCCTGTTGCAGTTTTCACTTCGCCTTTTGATTTTAGGTAGGTTCTTGCGGTTTCTAGGTGCACCATTGGCCAATCTATGTTGTATTTTTTATCAAAAGCTCTCAATGCCGCTATTAAATTTTCTTGTCCGGTTTGATCCAAATTTTTAAGCATGGTTTTGTACTTTTGGTTCAGGTTTTTATCCTGCATGTTTGCGGCAGTTTGAATAAAATTACCCATATATTTGGTTTCAAAATCGGAGAGGGTTTTGTTTTTCTTTTTAGTCTCTCTGTTATAGCCAGCTTCTTGCCAATAAACAAAATCAAATTTTTCGGCCAGGGTAGTTTCTGGTGTTAGGTTCTTTCTAAAATGTTCGTGTATCAATAAATCAACATCGGTACACATTAGTTCAATAAATCTGAATTGAGCAGATTGAAAGCCGCTGGCAGGGGAGAGGCTTAACCTAAATTGGTTGTAATCTTCATAACTCATGCCTTGGTTCATGATGCTAAATGAACTGCTCAATAAATCTGTATACCTAACCATTCGGTACAATTTTTCCACAAATAATGTTGGTTCAATCTCTGTTAAACACAGTTGGTCCAATTCATGTCTAATTAATTTTAGTACCAATTCCGTAATTTGGTGGTACATGATAAAAATAGTTTCATCCTTAAAATCGGTTCTGGGATTTTGTAAGGATAGCAGCGTATCTACTTGTATATACTCCCAATAATTGATGGCTCTATTGTGCTTCAATCCTCTTAAATAATTCTCCGGATCTTGTCCATTGGCCTGTAATTTAGCTTTGATATCATTGATCAGGCTTTCCATTTGCTCCATATTGTGTAGGTCTTATTAATTGCTAATTTCAACAAATTAAATTAAAATTTCTAGTATTTCACCAAAGCTTTTGATATTGCGTATTTTCTTTTAATTGTTTCTTAGCTCCACTAAATTATCTTGGATCAAACAAAGGTGGTAATTTGCTTTACTTTGGTCTTAAACTTTGTTTAGCATTTTAAGCAATCAACTATTTATAGTTTTTATTTTTCTGTTCTTTTTTTAATAGTAGTATTCCCACTTTTGGTTTCTTCAATGGTAATCTCTTTGCCATCTTTTTTAATTACCTTTTTTGTTTTGATAGAATTACCATTTCCATCATCAGAAATTTTAATTTCCATGTTCACATTTTTGTCGCCTTCTTTAATGTTAAAATCAATACTGGCCTCCTCATCTATACTTTCTTCTTCATCAACCGAAGCATCATCTTCTGCCAAACAATTCATACAAATGAGTTCTCCATTCACAAATTTATAGTAATCTCCATCTGCTTCATTCATGTTGGCATCATCCAAAATGTCTTTCACATTCATGTCGATATGAATCATTTTGTTTTGCGGCACATACAAGGTAACGTCCACTTCTTGCCAGCTAAATTGTTGGTCTTTGTTTAAACTAAAATAGGAAGGAATGGTAATTTTATTGCCATCAATTTTAGTGGCATAAATAATCATGTCTATTTTGTTTTTTGCATCCAATTGATTGCTACCATTGGCTCTGCTAACCACTTTCAAGGTAACACTATCCGATTTTCCTTGTTTAATTTTTATGTTATCTACTTCTAAATAAAATTGGTCTTTGCCCATTAATATTCCCTTGTCTTGAAAAACCATTTCCATATCATTTTCAAGTTCGTTGTTTTCTTCATTGTTAAAAGGCATTTCAATGCCTTCTAAATAAAGGGTGTCTGGAGCTGCAATTCTGTTTACCATTAACGACGATTCCTTTTTACTTACACTAGCCCCAAAGGTTACACCAGCATAGGTTAAACAACCCACACCTATTAAAAAGAAACCCAGTATAGTGAATGCCCAAGTTCTATTAATGAGTTTTATTTTAAACAAGCCTTTCACTACTATTAACAATAGGCCAATTACAGGTGCAATGATGGTTAACAATACTCCTATTTTGGCAGCATAAATAACGCTCACATCTTTTACAGTAAAGGCTATTAATTCATTGATAAAATGTGTTTGACCCAAGTTAAAAAATATAGCAATCATGGCTACGCTTATGCCAATTACCATGCAAAACAATACCAAGGCAAAAAAGCCGCCAAATAGTTTAATAGCACCTTTAATAATTTTACCCAATACATTGCTACCATGTTGTGCAAAATTGTTCATTTTATTTGAACCTTGGTTTTGCATCACTTCCTTTTCTATGTTCCTAATATCAACTGTTTCGCCTCTCATCAACAATTTATCGCTAGCCGATACTGCTTTAGGAACGATAATCCAAAGGATAATGTATAACCAAAATCCTGTTCCAAACAAGAAAACTGAAACCACAAATCCCAAACGAATCCACGTTCTATCAATTCCAAAATAGCTTGCTAAACCAGCAGAAACACCACCAATCATGCGACTTTCAGCATCTCTAAATAAACGCTTGGTTTTGTTCAAACGCTGCAATCTCATGTATTCTGCTTCCTCACCTTTGGCTTCTGGTAGGATCACCCATAAAACCAAATACAACAAAACACCACTGCCATAAAGTACCATCATTATTACAAATAGTACGCGCACCATTACGGGGTCAACATCAAAAAAGGACGCTATACCAGAACAAACGCCACCCAAATTTTGATCGCTTGGGCTCCTCCTTAGTTTGCGATGAGCAGGATTTTGAATTTTTGATTCAAGGGGCTTGGCATGTGTTTCTCCATGTTCGTCCATTTGTTCAATATTGCCCAAAGTTTGCGTAACTTCATCTACATCTTTTGTAAAAAGCGTTGTTCGGTTCGAACCTAATTTTTGCGCAAATAATTCCGCCATTCTTCCTTCTATATCTTGAACTACTTCCGCATTGTTGTTAAAATGCGCATGCATGTTGTCAAGGTAAGTTTTAAGTTTTAGGTAGGCTTGTTCTTCAATAGTAAAAAGAACACCAGCTAAGTGAATTTGAAATACTTTTTCCATGGTTATTGTTGATTGATTGTTTTTTTAGTTGTGTGATTTACTGCCTCCGCCAATTCGTTCCAAGTAGCCTCTAGTTCGGTCATGATTAATTTCCCTTCCTCGGTTAATTGATAATATTTTCTGGGTGGACCACTTTTGCTTTCCACCCAATTGTAGCTTAAAAGGTTGTCGTTTTTTAACCTACTCAATAAAGGGTATAAAGTTCCTTCTACCACCAGTAATTTAGCCTCCTTCATTTCATCAATGATATCACTTGCATAAGCCTCGCCTCTGCTGATGATAGATAAAATACAATATTCTAAAATCCCCTTCTTCATTTGTGCTTTGCTATTTTCAATATCCATAATTATTATATTACAAGGTTCAAAGTATGGCACAAAACTATACATAAATCAGTACTATGCAACACATAATACTGTATATAATTGTAATTATCTGTAAGCCAAGCATTAAAAATAATTCAGCATTCAGCATTCAGAATTCTGAATTAAAAGATTTGCCTTTGCAGGATGATCAATAGAATAGTACGAATGAGTTTTGAACCAGAAAAGGTATCTGATTTCCTGTTACTTTTCAACGAGGTAAAAAATAAAATTGCCAGTTTTGAGGGTTGCGAAGGCCTTACTTTACTGCGCGATTCAGCTGAACCTCATGTGTTGTTTACTTATAGTTATTGGAACAATGAAGCCAGTTTAAACAAGTACCGCTTTTCGCCATTGTTTAAAGATACTTGGGCTCGAACCAAGGCATTGTTTAACGACAAACCAATGGCCTGGAGTCTATTAGTGGAAGACCGTGTAAAATAACCTGCCTTCGGTTGAAATTAAT
>CAMCJW010000122.1 GCA_945875195.1 Chitinophaga pinensis
AAAGCCACAATGTCTTGGTACCTTATTTCCTTGTATTGAAATTGTTTTTCCAGGTTATTTCCCAAAATGCCGTTTGCACTCATCATTGGAATACCTAAAGTAAAGGAGCTATCGCCTATAAAACTGAGTGTGTTTTTAAATGTTTCGGTTTGACCCAAATAGCCTTTGTATTTAAGTGTTAGCATATCACCAGGCTTGGCTTTGATGAGTTTTCCTTGGGAGGAATTAATAAATATAATATGTTCTTGGGCAAATAACTTTGAAACCAGAATTAGCATCAATATGATGATTCCGAAAGTTTTTTTGGCTTGAGTATTTGATTTCCTATGGCACATTGTAAGCATTTATTCTGATCACAATAATAATTCTTTAATTGAATCATTGCTTGTGTTTCATTTGCTTTTTTACAGGTAATTCCTATTGTTTTCCAAAGAGTAATGATGTGATTACTTTCTGCAGGCACCTGCTGTAGCCATTCTTGAGCCCTATTACACAAAAAATCTTGTTGGGTGTATTTTCCATAAGAAAAAACCATGGGTATGGCTACATTGATTAAAATTGATTCAATAAATTGCTTGCTCAAGGAGATAGATTCAAAATGAGATTCTTTTCCTTTTGGATGGAGATCACCAATATCAATTTTTTGTTGACTAGTTAACTCAAATAACGATATCAATTCTACATATGTTTTGCAACTTAATACTGTTCGAAAAAACTGAGGTTTTGAATAAACCAATTCAGCAAATTGCACCAGCCTCAAGGTAGGAAAATTTGCAGGTCTAGTTTTGCCAAATTTCCATACCAAAACATCGAGTTTTTGGAGACCATGTTTCTTGCTTAAATAAGCATATTCTTTTTGCAAGGTTAAATTGTAATTGTTGGCCAATGGATGGTCTAGAAATCCAGCAACACCAATAAATATTGCCTGAAATGAAAGGTGCTGGTGAAAGTATTTCTGTATTAAATTCCAAGTTAAATTAGCCGTTAATAATTCAAAAGGATTGGCATTGGTTTTTTGTCCAAAACAAATAGCTAATTGTTTAAAAAATACTTCCTCCCAATGACCAGTTGTGTTAGTTAAATGGGTTTGAATTTGTAGGTGTTTTTTTTCTAACCTTTCTGTGCTTAATCTTTCTATCCACATCCACAAGATTTCTGGATCAGGAAGCGTAAAAATTGGTTCGCATGATATAATGGATTTTTTAAGCAAAAGCACTTTGTATTTTTCAAGGGTTTCGGTTTGAACCAAATGCTTCATTTCTAGTGTAGGAATTTCTTCGTTCAGTTGGTTTAGGATTACTTCATCGTGGTGCCAAACCAAGTGTAATATTACATTGTGGTAGGCGGCGTCGTTCTGGTGACCGTGTTTCCTCCAATCGCTGCTATTGATGTGTACCTCCACATTGCCCGCCCACTTTGTATTGTCAATCCTTATCAAGGCATTAAAGAAATCTGGTCCCGAATCTCTATTAAGTAACCCCGGTTTAATAACTTCAATGGTTTTCCCTTGACTGGTTATTAATTTATTTTCTAGCAAATATTTGTGTTGCCAGATAAATTGGAGTAGGTTTTCGTTCATAGCGTGTTATTTTTCAGTTAAATTTTAGTTCATTTCGGCCTATTCAAAAATAAACAATACCAACTAATTGGCTTCTGCCGCTGGTATTTACCTAAAAAATTAATACCAACAATAGGGGGCAAAAAATCCGCAATGAATGATTTACCTTGCGACTTCAATTTTATCCAGTTTATATGAAAAAGTTTTTCATTACATGTTCATTTTTGTTTTTAACAATGATTTCTTTTGGGCAAACTACTTTGCCCACAAGTTGGAATTTTAGTAACCCTAGCATTGCAAGTCCGCCAACTGGTTGGACGCTTGGATTAGGTACGAACGGAAACCTAACATATGCCTTTGGTATTGGTGATGCTATTTCATGCAGATTAGATGCAACTGGCGAGTTTTTTTCTATTCAGTTTACCGATAAACCGGGCACTTTGAGCTATTATTTGAGTCCTCAAAATGCAGGAGCAGCCTGGGGTGGTCAGTTTGATGTCCAAGAATCAGAAAATGGCAGCAGTTGGACAACCATGCGTTCCATAACTTCTAAAGCCACTACTTCCACCAACTACACAGGCAGCAGGTACACAGATTTACCTGCAAGCACTTCGAGATATGTAAGGTTTATTTATGTTAGCAAATTACCTGGCGGGGTTGCGGGCGTTCCCGGCGGAAATATGGGTGTAGACAGTGTTTTAATTCAAGCAGCTCCAGCTCCACCCACACCTGCAATAAATGTTAAACGTGGCACCACTTCTTTGGTTGCAGGCTCAACAAGCGTTATAGGAAATACAGCATCAACCGCATTCATATTAGAGAATAAAGGTACGGTTCAAACCTTAACCATTGATAGCATTAGGTTTACAGGTATAGCTGCTAGCGACTATTCTGTTGCAGGCTTACCAATTAGCATCAACGCAAATTCAAGTAATACCGTTAATGTGTTGTTTGCTGCAGGAGCCAATGGCAGCAGGTTTGCAAACATGAAAATTTATTGTAATGATAGCATTAGAAGTCCGTTTAACTTAAACTTATATGGAATTGGAGGAAGCTTAGCCACCGAACCAAACACGGCAGTAAATGCACTTACATTTTCTAATGTGAAATCATACAATTATAAAGGCAGCTTTACCTATTCTGGTGCAAAACCGGAGAAATTTATTGTTGTTAGAAAAAAGGGATCAGCCAGTACAGATAAACCTGTAGATGGCGCAAGCTACAAACAAGGAGATTATATTGGGAATTCGCAAGTGGAGAAAATTTGCGATAGCATTGAGTTATTGAGTCCTACTTATATCCATGCCAATACCAATTACCATTATGCAATCTACAGTTATAATGGTCCTGCTGGTTTTGAAAACTATCAAACCACTAATTTTTTTCAAAGCAATGTTGCTACACCAGGCAAAAGTTTTGGCGCATATTATAATGGGATAGACCCTAAGTTGCCAAATTTTGTTACAAGTTTGGGTGCTAAGATTTATCCTCATGATACCATATTTTATAGCAATAATATACCCCAATTTATTAATCCTTGGCTTACAAGAGATACCAGCAATGGGCAAAAAGTTGTAACTTGCGTTTATACCAATCATCAGTATATCTACAACGAGCCTTTTCAATGGGCAAATGGTAGCAATGGCGCAGTGCTTACTCGCGAGCATACTTGGGCCCAAAGTTGGATGCCAAGCAACGTTGGAAACCCCGATTGGCCAAATGCAGCGGGTACCAGCAAAGAATTACCAGAATACAACGATTTGTTTAATTTATACCCAGCGCATCAAGTAAATGCCAATGCAAGAAGAAGTAACAATCCTTTTGATGAGGTTGTTACGCCAACCTACACAGCACCAACAGGTTTTGGTATGTTAGGAAAAGACAGTGCCAATAGAACGGCATATGAGCCAAAGCCAGAACAAAAAGGCGATTTGGCTCGAAGCCTATTTTACATGGCTGTTTGTTATAATGGTGTTAACGGTAAAAATTGGTCTATACCAGCTCAACAAAACATAGCATTGTTAAGACAATGGCATCAAATAGATCCGGTGGATGACATGGAGATAGCTAAAAATGAATACATAGCTGCTACCCAAAAGAACCGCAATCCATTTATTGATCATCCAGAATGGGCAGATAGGATTAATTTTAGCAATATGAGCTACATTCCAATGGATAGCACTAATCCTAAAAAGCCTTTTGTTGAACTAATTAAACCAGTTGGCAGCGATATTTGGGGTAAAGGAAAAGCTTCGGTAGTGAGTTGGAATGCAGTTGATATAGATTCAGTGGAGATTTTGTTTAGTGAAGATTCTTTGAAAACTTTAATTGCTTTAGGAACCCTAGCTGCAAGTAATGATTCTTTGAACTTCATTGGCGGTTTTGTTTATACTCGTCCAACGGGCATTGTTATCATAAGGGATAAAAATTCAGCAGCAGCAGATACTTCCGCCTATTTTAAATTAGATATGGTAAATGGCATGAAGGAATTGATTTCAGAACAAATTCTCATTTTTCCAAACCCTGTATCAGAAACACTTTTTATTGATCCTGCAAAATTAAATTCACCTGGTTTAGTTATTATAAGGGATGTTTTAGGTCAAATAGTTTTTGAAACTGAAATTAGTGGCAAAACTGAAATTGATTTGAGAGATTTTAAACAAGGGGTATTTTTAATTCAGCTTAATTTTGGCGAAATAACTTTTTTTCAAAAGATATTTAAAAAATAGATTATCAATGATTTAAAATTAAAATTCACTAATTAATAGCGTAAAAGCTATATTTTATCCTATATTTCGAAACCAATAATTACTTTTTATTGGACCAACACATATAAAAAATTATAATTTTTATTTATGAAAACAAATATACTTAGCTTAAAGAGCTTTTTGGTTTTGCTCTTGATTTTGCTGGGAGCAAATCAGCAAATGAGCGGGCAAGTTTACCTGCTCGAAAATTTTGACAGTGCTTTTGTGGGTGTACCAGGTGCACCTCCAGGATGGTCACAAACCCGTTTTGATTATTGGGGTAACGGCACCCCTACGGCTCTTAACATTGCCGGCCCAAAAGATTGGCAAAGAAATCGAGTAGTTTCTGCTGGTGTTTGGTCTTCACAAAGTTTTGGCACAATTCCTAATGCTGCAGTAACAGATTCTGGTGCATTGTGGTTAGAGGATTATTATTTTGGAACATCTACCAATATGTTAAGTAGAAGAATTGAATCGCCAACTGTTAATCTTGTAACAGCTACATCTCCTTATCTTAGGTTTAACATGTTTTTTGCCCAAAATTCAAATTATACTTACCCAATAATGGTAATGGCATCAAATGATAATGGTGCAACCTGGAAATCAATTATGCATGTGCAGCCTAATGCTGATGTGATAGCTACTACAACAACTGGGTCTGGCACCATGAATGCTGCCACACCGTGGTCTAAAATAACTATAAAAATACCAGATGCTTACAAAGTAGCTAACGCAAAATTTGCATTCTATAGAAACAACCCGTACAGCCCGTACAGTTTTAATTCAAATCCATTTATTGATAGTTTAACTATTGAAGAATTTACGCCTACTACTATCACGTCGGCTCAAACAGGCAACTGGGCTGATCCTGCTACTTGGGTAGGAGGAGTTATACCAAATTCAAATAACAATGTTGTTATTGCTTCATCGCATGTTGTTACTTCAAATGTAAATATCTCGCGTATGCAAGATCTAACAGTTAATGGTGGCGGTAGCTTTTTATACTTTTCAACTGCAACCAATACTGTTTCTCAAATTTTTGGTAATTTAACAATAGATACTTTAGGATCATTTAACATTGGCACCTCAGCGTCCTCTCTTGTTTCAAGATGGTTGTACGTTGGAGGTAACTTATTTAACAATGGCACCCTAAACATGGGAACCAGCACTGCTGCAACTTTGTATTTAACAGGAGGTACGCCGAGTGTTTTCTCCAATAATGGCACAATCACAAATAACTATATTTCCTCAATTTATTTCACAAATTCTGCAGGTACAAGTTTTAACCCAACAATGAATAATAATGTTGTTATTCGTAATTCTTTATTTTTAATAGATGGGCCTGTATCACCAAATGGTAAGTTAGTAGTTGGTCTTTCAGCCAATACAATGGCATTAACGCGTGGATGTGAGAAGGCTTATTTTACCCAAAGACCAATTTACCCAGCTTTGGGTGCAGCATTGAGATCAGTTACCTATGGCGGCGGTACCAACGGTAATCCAACCATGGGTATATTTTATAAGGATACCATTTTTGTCGGAAATGAAACAGATACTTTGAGCACAGGTGTTCATTTTATTCGTGGAACATTTACAATGAATACACAAAATCATGTAAAACTGCGTAATCCTCTACAAATTGGTGATACCATTGGAGCAACTACATTAGCTTCAGCTACCAATCAGGGAGGTTTAACAACTTTCAGTAGAGGTATTTTATTTACAAATGATGTTAATATTTTAACTGTTGGGCCAATTGGTAGCGGATCAGTAGGTGCCGCGCCAAGTTTAAATAATGTTACTCCGCCAACTACTCACGGTTCTTACGTGGTTGGGCCGGTTAGATTTATTAGACCTATTGCTGGTGTTTTAACTACCACATTGAGTTTACCTTTTGGTTATGGCTCAGAGTTTTTACAACTTGCAAATCCTAATAATGTTAGACGATATATGCAAGTTTCAGCTGGTGCTGGTTGGGCAGGTCAAATCATTACTGCGAGAGCATTAAACAATGCCTCAGGTGCTGTTGGAGCACCTCAATCATCTTTACTTACAAATAAAATGTATCAGTTGTCATTGCAACCTGGACAAAATTTACCGGCAACTTCCATTTTAACTATTTCTACAATGGAAGAAGCTGGTGGTGTTGCTAATAGAGATGTGTTACTGGGTAACCAAGATCAATTATTTATTATGCAGAGTGCAAATGCAAATGGACCATGGGTGGCTAGAAGTCTTACCTCAGGTGCAGGAGCTTTTGTTACCAATACTACTTATACTAAATCTACATCGGCAACAGCTCCTGGGCCAATTTCTGGAAACGGGGAGTTCTATGCTTGGGGTACATCTGCGCCATTGATGAACTTTCAGAGTGGCTCAGTAACTCGTGAAACAGGTCCAGTTTCAATTGGCGCTCAGGATATGGTAATCTTACAAGTTAAAGTTACAGTAAACGGTCAAATTCCTACAAATGTTACCCGTTTAAACTTTAACACAAGTGGCACTTCAAGGTTGGCTGCTATTAGTTCTGCTAAGGTTTACTATACAGGTAATAATGCTGGGTTTAGCAATTCTACTCAATTTGGCGCAACAGTTACAGCGCCAAGTGGAAATATAGCTTTAACAGGTAATCAAGTTTTGGTAAATGGCGATAACTATTTTTGGCTAGCTTATAATGTGGCAAGTGGTGCATTAATTGGCGATAGCTTAAGAGCTAATCTAGATTCTATTGTTGTAGTGGATACGGCAAGAATTTTAGTTACTACGCCTACAATTGGCTTCAGAGTTGTAAGTTTGCCAATGACATTTGTAAGTGCAAGTGCAAACCAAATAAACTTGAGTAAGGTTGAGGTAGCAGCCACCAATGAAGAATTGTTACTTTTAACAGTAAATATGTCACCAACGGGCGCTCCAATTTCGGTATCAAATTTTGCATTAACCACAAACGGCTCTGCCAATGCTTCTGGGAACATAGGCGCAGCCAGTATATATTACAGTGGTTCAAGTAATAATTTTTCAACTGCCCAATTGATTGGCACATTAAATAACCCAAATGGGGCCTTTAATATAAGTGGTAATCAAAACTTACTGAATGGGATAAACTACTTCTGGTTAGCTTATAATATACGTGCCACGGCTAATATTGGTGACTCAGTAGATGGAACTTGGGATTCAGTAACAATTGCTGGAGTTTCTAGAGTTGTGGCTAATAATAATCCAACTGGAAGCAGAGGTATCAGAGCAGCATATTGCCCAAGTAACGCTACTAGTACTGCTGATGAGGAAATCTGGAACGTAACTTTTGGTACTTTGAATAATACTTCAACTTGTGCTACCACTGGTGGTCCTGGTTCAACTTTGAGTTTTTATTCAAATTATTCAGCTACGGTTGCTGCACCAAATATTCCAGCTGGAATTCCGAGGCCTTTTAGTGTTAATGCGGCAAGTTGCGGTGGTAACTACTCTTCTAGTTTAGGTATATATATTGATTACAATCAAAATGGTATTTTTGATTTGCCAATAGAATTGGTATACTCAAACAATGCTTTTACCTCAAGTAATGTTGGTGCCCAAATCATTTCTGGAAACATTACGGTTCCTTGTACTGCATTAAGTGGTAAAACTCGTATGAGAGTTGTGTTAACAGAAACTACAGTTGGAACTACATCTTGCGGAACATATACTTGGGGTGAAACGGAAGACTACACAATTAATATTGTAAATGGTCCAGCAAC
>CAMCJW010000123.1 GCA_945875195.1 Chitinophaga pinensis
TAGGCTTGTCGAGCATAATTACCAGCTTTGAGGGTATCATATTTTCGAACGCAATTTGATAAGCCGTTTAAAATATCGACTCTTTGCATATCATTTGCGAAAGGTAATAATCCTTCTAAACTATCCTTTTCTGATTCTGATTGGGCAAATAATTTTCCAAAAGCGAATAAAATTGCCAATACCACAAAAACCAACTTGTTAATTTTTCGCATCAAAAATGTTTGTTTACGCATCTAAAATACAAGCACAAATCTCAAATCCCTAATTTTAAGCAATATTTTGCAAAGATTCCCAGTATTCAACGGCTCTGCGGGTGTGAGGAATTACAATTGTTCCCCCTACAATATTAGCCACAGCAAATATTTCAAACATTTGAGCAGTGCTCACTCCTAAATCTTGACATTTTCCAAGATGGTATTTGATACAATCATCGCATCGCAAAACCATACTCGCAACTAATCCAAGCATTTCTTTGGTTATTGCAGGTAAGGCACCTTCTTCATATGTGTTGGTATCTAAATTGAATAGCCTTTTTAATACTAAATTGTCTGCATCCAAGATTTTTGCATTCATTTTTTCTCTGTATTCGTTGAACGAATCAACTTCTTTCCGGTTTTCCATATTTTATTTTATTTCAATTACAAATTTAACTCTTGATTTGGATCCCAAAAATACAAATTGAAATCTACAAGCTGCTCATTATTAACAACTAGCCCTTCACTTTCCAATAGTTCTTGCATTTCATTTTGGTGAGCAAAATGATGCTTTCCCGTTAACAATCCTGCTCTATTCAAAACCCTGTGCGCTGGCACAGCCGGAATCTGCTGATGGGCAGCATTCATAGCATATCCAACCATTCTTGCACCACGTTTATCCCCTAAATAATTGGCAATGGCGCCATAAGAAGTAACTCTACCCTTAGGTATTAGCCTTACCACGTCATATACATCCTTAAAAAAATCTTTTTGAATAACCATTCGGAAAAAATAACAAATTTTAGGTAATGCAAATCAAATGTTATGTTTGACAAATGCAAGCCACAATTAACCCACAAACTACCCTTAAGAAGCATTTCGGCTTCGATCATTTTAGAGCACTTCAAGAAGAAATAATTGAAGGTGTATTGAACCAAAAAGATTCACTGGTACTTATGCCAACTGGTGGTGGTAAATCTGTATGCTTTCAATTACCCGCCCTTTTATTGCCAAATATTACCCTTGTTGTTTCTCCGCTTATTGCCCTCATGAAAGACCAAGTAGGTGCCTTAAAGGCAAATGGCATAACAGCAGAATTCATCAATAGTAGTATGGATGAAAACGAGCAAAATGATATCGTACAATTGGCTATAAAAGGAGAAATAAAGTTATTATACCTATCGCCAGAAAAACTGCTCGGTCTCCTCAATTATCTGGTAAACAACGTTAAGGTTTCATTAATAGCAATAGATGAGGCTCATTGTATTAGTCAGTGGGGACATGATTTTAGGCCAGAATATACTAAACTAGCATTGTTAAGAGAGAAATGGCCAAGCGTTCCAATTATTGCCCTAACGGCAACTGCCGATAAAATTACCAGAAGGGATATTGTAAAGCAACTCACCCTCAATGAACCAAACATTTTTGTGGCGAGTTTCGACCGTCCAAATTTGAGTTTAGCTGTAAGATTTGGGATCAAAAAGAAAAAAAAGATAGAAGAAATTGCCTCGTTTATACATGCGAGAAAAAATGAAAGTGGAATAATTTATTGTCTCAGCAGGAAAGCCACTGAAGAAATGGCCGAAGAAATGCTCGCCTATGGAATTTCGGCAGGATTCTATCATGCAGGAATGAGCAGTGAACAAAGAAGCAAAATACAAGATGATTTTATCAATGACCGCATAAAGGTAATTTGTGCCACCATAGCTTTTGGAATGGGAATTGATAAAAGCAATGTTCGATTTGTAATTCATAATAGCTTGCCAAAAAATATGGAAGGTTATTACCAAGAAATTGGCAGAGCGGGCAGAGATGGACTTCCAAGTGATACGCTTTTGTATTACAGCTTAGGGGATGTGATCATGCTAAGAAACTTTATCGAAGAAAGTGGGCAAAAGGAGCTCAACCATGAAAAGCTAAATCGCATGCAGCAATATGCCGAAACGCCCATCTGTAGAAGAAAAATCCTGCTTGCCTATTTCGGAGAAACCCTAGAAAAACCTTGCAATAATTGTGATGTGTGCAAAAATCCGCGCCAAACTTTTGATGGTACACTACTCGCACAAAAAGCATTATCAGCTTTGGTTCGAACCGAAGAAAAAATAAGTGCAAGTGTATTAATAGATATTCTCAGGGGATCGCACAGGAAAGAAATCATTGAAAATAATTATGATAGAATAAAAACATTTGGCGCTGGAAAAGATTTAAGCGTGCACGACTGGCAACAAAACATCATACAATTGCTCAATTTAGGATTAGTGGAGATTGCTTATGATGAGAGTTACATGATGAAAGTTACTGAGTTTGGAAAATCAGTTTTGTATGGTAAAAAAACCATTGAATTGGTAAAAATTGAAAAACTTGAAAGCTTTGAACCCAAGAAAAAAAGAAGCTTGGAAATAGATGACACCAACGATTTAAATACAGATTTGTTCGACTATTTAAGAGGCATTAGAAGGCACCTAGCAGAAAAAGAAAATGTACCCGCCTATGTTATTTTTAGTGATGCAACCTTAAAAGAATTGGTTGATAAAAAACCTATACAGGTAAGCGACCTACTGCAAATTAGTGGTATGGGAGAATTTAAAATAAAGAAATATGGCAATACTTTTGTTAAAGAAATAAAACAATGGCTAAAAAGTAATGATGTGAAGGCGCCTAAAACAGATACTTTTATGGAAACCTTCAGACTCCTCAATGAAAATTATTCTGTGGAGGAAATAGCCGAAACAAGGCAACTACATGCCACAACAATCTATTCACATATTGCACATTTATTTAGTAAAAATATTGTTTCATCTATTGATAATTATATAAACCAAACTGAATACAATATTGTAAAGGAGGCAACTATTGAACTGGGTGAAACAAAACAATTGAGTCCAATTTTTCAATACCTAAAAGAAGAAATACCCTACCATATTATCCGCCTATGTTTGGCAAAATTGGAAAAAGAAAAAAATGAATAACCGTATACCTAAAAATCTAAACTGAGTGAGAAATAATAAATGGGCTTTTGGGCTACTTCACCATCTTGAACGCCCCATGCAGCATCAAACCTTAAGAAATATCCAAAGACTTTAGACCTCAAGCCACCTCCAAATCCAGCAACTATAGGATCGCGCACATTGATTACTTTAGCCTTAATAGGCCCGTTTACATAAGTTTTCTGATTAAATGTATTTTCATCACTATATGGGCTCGAACCAATCCAAGCTGTGCCCATATCAAAAAATGGTACTACTTGGAAATTATTCAAGAAATCACTTCGCAATGGTCGGTTCAAGGCATATTGAAAAAGAGGTAACCTAATTTCTGTATTGATCAATGCAAATGAATTGCCATTTCTAATGTTTTGTTGAAAACCTCTCATATTGCAAGCAAGAGCCTGAAAAACATAATTTCTATCTGAGGCAGTTGCAATTTCATTGTTGAATCTTGGCGCAAGCCAATTCTCTACCCCACCCAAGTAATAAACAACTTTGCCTGGACCAAAAGAAGTATTTGCAGTAGCCCTAGTAGCCCATATAATTTGTCTATGTATTTTTTGGTAATGCCTAAAATCAAAGCCCAAAGTATTTAATTGTAAGTCACGGTTTTTAATATTGCTGTAGTGTTCATAAAAAATCTTGAACCTAGTACCATTCCATAGGTTCAAACCTTTAGGTACGGTATTGTCAAAAACATACTCAATCTTTCCGCCTACCCAATTTGTAATTCTGGTATTGGAATCAAGGGTTGCTACATCTGTGGTTCTAATAATATCTTTGTCTTGCCTGTAAAAGGTAGCTATTCTGAAGCTACTAACAGGATTCAATGGTAGCTTAATGATATACCGAAACTCATGTGATAAATTTTTATAACTCAATGATTCGGAACTTCCGCCATTTCTACTTTGACGGTAAAAAACAAATTTTTGATCCAACTTCTTCTTTAAAGTTTCAAAGCTGGCGAAATAATCAAACCCAGAAAGATCGAATGCCAAGCGCATACCGCCTGTTATCCTATAATCTTCAAATAGGTCCATCATACCCAATTTAAACATGCCGTTTAGGCCAGGGTTGAACAATTGTGCACCAGCAGGTGTAATAGGCTGGTAGTAGGTATTAATAATACTGTTATCAATTTGTGTAACCACTTTATCTGTAAAAAAAGTTACATCATAAAACCTTGGGGCATTGATTTTAATATTCTTTGAATTGGAAGTACTTTCAGGCGATTTTGTTACTAAAATATATTGTGGGCGCTTATAATCTGCTTGAGTAAATTCATTCACAAAAAAATAGGCATTGGTGTCAACCGGAATTTTTATTTCTGTGGCCACAGGCGTTTCAGTATTTTGATAAAATTGAGAACGAAAAACTTTAGGACCTGATTCAAATGGCTGTGTAGCATAACCTGTTTTTAATCTAAACATATTTGGGTAAGATTCTACATTGGCGGATTCCTCCTCCACATTTTTTACCAAAGGTGAATACTTAATATAGTATTTACCCTTGTCCATCACTAAATCATAAACCAGTTTTCCTTGAGCAGAAACATCATGCGCTAAAATGCTTTTCTTGTAGTTTGTTAAGGGATAGGTATAAACTATATCTTTATTATGAATAATGGTATCAATTCTTTCAACCTTTGCATCTAAAACAATTTCTTTTCCTTGGTAAGTAAAACTATTGCCCTTCCAAGATGGGCTATCCGTATAAATCAAGGTATCCACCTCTCTCTCCAAACTATCGTGGTATTTTACATTGATTTCAGTAAAATCATAAACCTCTTCAATCCTAGCTGCATAGCGATTTCTCACGCCATTATAATCTGATAAATAGGCAAAATAATTTTTATTATAATCAATGGGCTGTCTCTCGTTTATAAAGGAAGTATTGGTTAATCTTTTCAGCTTTCTGCTATTTGTTTCCAAATCATATTGAAAAATATCAAAATTATTATCGTCGTCGATACTAGATTTTAACCCAACCCCTAACGAGTCTTTTGTTCTATTAGAACTAAATAAAATCTTAGTTGAAAAATCTACAAACCTTGGATCCAAATCATCATAAAAATCGGAAGTTATCTGCCTTTCTTTCCTAGTTGGAACATCATAAGTATAAATATCACTTTGACCTTTCCTGATAGCTGATAATACAATGGTTCTGCCATTATCACTGTAATCTATTCCAGTTATTTTATCAAATTTAAGAAACCTAATAGTCTCCTCTTTTTTATTCACCAAATCAACGGTTCTTAAAAAAACCTGGGCCTTTTTTTCATAAACATAAGCCAACTTATCTCCCCCTGCTTGCCAAGCTAATAAAGGAAAAGATTGGTCAATTATCAGTTGGTTATATTTTAGTCCACCCTTAAATATTTTCTTTGATTTACCATTTTTCAGATCCATCAAATAAACTTTATATTTTCCGTTTTTATTGGTGGTAAAAGCCAAATAATTCCCTTTAGGACTAGCTTTCATTTGTGTTTGAATATAAGGTGCTATTCTCTTTTTAACTTTAAACTCACCAACTGGAAAATCTTGCAGCAATGACGATTCCTTGGCATAAAGGCCTTTATAATAATCTATATAATCTTTTTGAATTTCAGCAAACTCAATGTTGGTTACATATAAAAACGCGCTTTCATAATTGCGTGTTAATTTTGTTATATAAACCATATTGGCAATGATATCAGCGTCGTATTTATCAACCAAATATTTCCACAGAGAATGACCAGCAAACACAGCATCTTTTTGGCTCAAACGGTTAAACTTGAGCCTTTTTTTGTTTTGCATGGCATCCTTCATCTTATTGTCCATGTCAACGTCCCAGTTCCGAGATAAATATGACGTTAACCCTTGCACGTACCATTGAGGCAAATTTAACAATGCAGCATTTTGAATTCTCTCTTGTAAGGATCCGCCATACAAAAGTTCATTGAGCAAGACCAATGATAATCCTTCTTTTAGTTGTTTAACCAAATCTGCATGATCGCCATTAAAATATACCAACAATCTATTATTTACAACATTTGTATAACCACCAGTATTGAGGTTGACTTCCTCTAGCCCAAAATTACTTTGCTTGTGATCACTTAAGGTATTGTAACAAATAATTTCAATCCTGCCTCCCAATCGATGATCTAATATTTTTTCAATGGCAGGCATATTATTTTCAGCATATTTGATACAAAAGGTAGCCAACTCCCTTCCTCCAGAATAATAAAAGGCATCGTAATTATCACTGCGTAAAAAGCTCCATTCAAATTTACCATATTGCACCCTATTTTGACCAAAAGGCGTATTGATTCCTTGCGACCACAATTGGGATATTGGCAGCAAAATCAAAACAATCAATGGGTAAAAATATTTAAACCTTTTTGGCATCCTTTTATATTGTATCAAATTTGCAGTAAAAACGTGATATGTAGAAATAAAATTTGTACAAAACCCTTTAAATTTTAAAATAAGTTTTCTTTCAAGCTACAAATAGTCAAATTTGCAGCATGTTAAACATACATTTCTTTACTTTCAACGAATTTCACGAAAATACCTATATTCTTTGGGATGAGACACTTCAATGTGTTATAATTGACCCTGGTTGTGGTAATTCGACTGAGCAAAAAATATTGAGCCACTTTATCCAACAAAACAACCTTGAAGTAAGTCTTCTTCTCAATACCCATTGTCATATCGACCATATTTTAGGTAACCAATATGTGGCTAATAAATACAATTTACCATTGCATTTGCATGAGAAAGAATTGTTTACCTATAAAGATACAGATAGGTGGGCTGCCATGTTTGGATTACCAAAGTTTGAAATTCCAGAAAGATTAGTCTTTTTAACAGAGGGGGATGAATTATTTTTTGGCAATACCATGTTAAAAGTTTTGTTCACTCCTGGTCATTCCATAGCATCTGTTAGTTTTTATGAAAAAAACTCGCAAACCTTGATATCTGGCGATGTATTGTTTTATGAAAGTATTGGTAGAACCGATTTGCCAGGCGGTAATTTTGAAATACTTGCCAATAGCATCAAAAATGTTCTCTATAAACTACCCAATGAAACAAAAGTATATTCTGGTCATGGGCCAGAAACTACTATAGGGCACGAGAAAAAAAACAACCAACATGTTGGGGTTTAGCTTAAAATTTTATCGTAACCCAAAAAGAATTTACCTTTGTAAAAAAAATCATGAAATTAGTTAAAATCATACTTCTCTCCATCACCGGCATACTATTATTGCTTCTATTCATTTCATTTGTATTGCCAGGAAAAATAAAAGTTGAAAGAACTCTTGAAATAAAAACCAAGCGCAAACAAGCATTTAATTTGGTGAATAATTTGAAAGAATGGAAACAATGGAGTCCATGGCAAAAATTAGATTCAAATACCATTTGGACATTCAATGCCATTGAATCTGGTGTGGGGGCTAAATATTCTTGGAAAAGCCAAAATCCACAAGTTGGCGAGGGCGATTTAAGTATCACAAAATCATTTCCAGACTCTCTCTTAAAAACCGAAATTCACTTTGGAAACATGGGTTTATCAACAGGGCAATTTCTTTTTACCCAAACTGCAAATGGAACTCAAGTTACTTGGATCATGGAAAGCGAGGTAGGCACTCTGCCATTTTACATGCAGCCATTAACTAAATATTTTTATCTTTTATTAGATGATATGCTAGGTTCAGATTTTGAAAAAGGCCTCAATAACATAAAGGTAATTTTAGAGTCGCAAAAAGCCATTATGGTAGGGGATTTTGAGTCTGAGATCAGGGATTTTGAAGGACTAAACTATATTGGTATTCGCGAAAAAATTAATGG
>CAMCJW010000124.1 GCA_945875195.1 Chitinophaga pinensis
AAGCTTTAAATAAATTCAAAAAAATCCCTGCTCAATTTAATTGAGCAGGGATTTTTTTTGCAGTTAATCGTTCAATGATATTTACCGCTAACCAAATTAAACTATCCTACATGATATTTATTCAGGTTACTATTCAACCCTAAGATGCATTTAAAGGGCCTGCATCAATTGAACGGATAACAATAGCATATCTATCTCTTTCATATCATCAATAAACTGATCATTCACAATTACCAAACAGGTGAAAAGGCTTAAACAAAAAGAGAGCGCTACAAATGCAGCGCTCTCTTATTTTAAGCTCTATTTATTTTATTAAAATCTATTTAACCACAAACCTACTAGAGGTATTGATTCCATTACCGCTTAAAGTATAGAAATAAACTCCTGGCTTCAATTGGCTTATTTGAACTGGTAATTGGTTCAAACCGTTGGTTACCTCAACTTCTTTACTTGGTAAAACTTCATTACCTAAAATATCGTATACGCTTAAATTAGCTCGGCTATTTTTGCTTGCTTGCGTTTCAATAGTTATTAAATCACTTGCAGGCACAGGGTAAACTTTGGATGCGTGAGCCATAGCCTTATTATCCTTAATTCCACTTGCCACTCCTCTGCTACTAGCCAACATAAATGTCATATCAACTATGTTGCCTAAAGTATCTGTACTGGCAGCTAACAATGGGTCTCCAGAATTGGCACCTATCCAAATATAGCTTTTATTAGATTCTGAAAACTGATCAAAACCAGAACCTGCAGGTAAATCTGTATAAGTACCTGTGATGGTATTTCTTATTTTTAATGAAACATTGATATCAATAGTTGAAACTTGACGTAATACATCAAATTGGCCTGCATCTAGTTTTAATTTACCCCAAGCATCAACTTCAGAAGTATTTCTTAATTTATAAATAATCTTTACGCTATCTATAAATGGAATACTGATTCCAAAATCACTTGCTAAACTAGTCGTAAAACTTTCAGTTGAATCCTTAAACTTTGTGCCCATAGTGGATGGGAATTTAAACACTGTTAATGCTGCACCAGGGCCAGTTATTTGACTACCCTCAAAAATTGTGCGCAATGCGGTATTGCTAACAATTAAAAAATTTGGAAACTCCTCCATTGTAAATGGATCACGAGTAAAACTTACCAAGTTACAACCAGCAGGTGCGGAAGGATAAGTTAATCCATTGGCATAAAAGGTTGTATCAATAAAATTCCTATCGGCCCATCCGGTAAGATCCCAGGTTTTATTTGTCCCGGCCACTTTGAGCGCATTGCTTGAACTTACAGAAACGGAAGTGTCCTCAGCTAATACGTACCAATCTCCAGCAACTGCGAAGTCGCTTCTATTAATGGTAATTTGAGAGAATGCTGAAAACCCAAACAGGGTTAATACAGCCATGAGTATATTTTTTTTCATATTTATAAATTTGTT
Organism: Chitinophaga pinensis; assembly: GCA_945875195.1. Lineage (GTDB taxonomy): Bacteria > Bacteroidota > Bacteroidia > UKL13-3 > UKL13-3 > B1. Next base: position 1,439 of record CAMCJW010000124.1, read on the forward strand.
AACTTGTTTCAAAAATAGTGCCGCAATCTTAAAATATTATATGAATTAAATATTAAAATGAAACTTTTTATTCAAAACTAAAAATCTTGAAAAGGAATCAAGGTAATTCCAGCAGAAAATAATCTGATATCAGGATTACCATTTTCCTGATTAAAGTAAGGTGTTAAACTATAATTTGCAAAAGCCCTAAACCAACCATAGCCAATTCTAGCTGTAGCCGTTAATCTGAAAGGATTGATGTTATAGTCGTCTTTTATTTTCGATTCTTGCTGATATCCTAAAGCCGTTGATTCGGTTCTTAAATGTGAGTATGCTTTAAAGGTTCCAACTACGCCCACAGCAAAGTGAAAATTATTTCTATCTTTTTTAGTTCTTGGAGCAAACTTTATTAATAAAGGCACATTCAAATTATAATTATACATTTTGTTTTTGCTAAAGGCTGTTAAACCAGAGTCTGCGCTTACCGTATTTACGTTGGCAATTAATAATTGGTCTGTATTAAATCTCAAATTTAAAAACTCCATTCCCAGGCCTGTTGTAATGGCAAGTTTGTTTTTCACCAATTGCAAATCTCCCTCCAATAGGTTAAGTCCATAAAACCACGACTTCTCCACCCTACAATCTAAAAAATCGTAACCTGTGGGGAGTTTAGAATTAAAATTGGGCGACATCAGCTGACTCATGCCCAATTCAAAACCTGCGTAAACTTTTTTCAAATCGTATCTTTTTGATTCGTTCCCACAACATTTTTCATCTCCTTCCTCAGTTTCAATTCTAATTCCGCTTCCTTCTTCAATGATAATTACCTTTTTCTTGCCCACGGTAATGCGTGTAGTATCGTCGTTACTTTGCGCTCTCTCATCTGCCATACTTTCACCCGTGTTGGCATCAACAATATTAGAAACTCCGCTTACATTGATTCGCTTATTCACTGGATTTCCGGTATAAATTCCTTTTGCAGCACCATCGGCATTTATTTCCAATGTTTCACTTGCATTTACATTAAAGTAAGTAGAACCATCTGCATTTACTTTTAAAGAATTGCATTTAAGTTCGTTTCCATACAATTTACAAGCACCATCAATGGTAATATTAGCAATATCAGCCTTTCCTTGTATGTTGATTTTTGAAGCACCATCAGCATCAATTTTTAAGGTTTTAACTTCCGTTTTCAAGTTTACTTTGGAGGCCCCGTCTGTATTTAGTTCAAAAGCATCTCCCGCAATAATACTCCCCTCTCCCATTGAAATATCACTTACACCATCAATTTTTATCGCAGTTAAATTTGAAAAATATACCTTTACTGTTTCACTCTTATTAATTCCACTGCCAGCGTACTCTACCATCAATGTTCCATTCAAAACCTTGAAACTATAATCAGTTGAATTAGATTCCCATGTTGCCTTGTTGGTAGACCCAGAAACAAGTTGTAATTTGATAGGTGCATCCATTTCAATTTTAGTGAACTCGGGAAGAGGAACAATGGTTTGAGCATAAATACTCCCGCTTATTGCTAGTAACAATAATAATTTTACAATTTTCATAATGATGGTATTTTAATAATGTGTTATTCTTTCGTAAGCAAAAAATCTCGATACAATGCCAAAACTTTTGGTGCCAGTTTCCTCGTCTTTTTTATCGTGGTAAGCAATGCCAGTGGTTTTTTGTAATAGGTTCAAAGCAACCAAACCTACATTGCCTTGGTACATTGAATCATTCGTATTAGATTGTTTTCCCCTTAACATTTGTTTTGTTTTTTCAAAAAGCCATTGGCTAGGTTTTAAATAATCTGGGTCTGAACCCAAAGATGCAAGAGGATCTTTTACTGGAGGCAGAAAAGTTGATTGGTAGCCTTGTTTAACCCTCTCAAATTCCATGTTTGTTTTTGCTATTAATAATTTTTTTGAAGCCAATTCTTTGAGCTCAATCGGGTGCAAATCTAAGGGCAAAATTTCCGGTTTAACTTTTTGCGCAACTGTAGTACTTTTAGGTTCATTGCTACTTTGCTTTTCAACTTTAATGAGTGGTTCAATTATAGGCTTAAAACTTTTTTCTTGTTGCAATGCGTTTGCTTGCGCTACTTGCAAATCATTTTTTAGGTTCGAACCAAAATATATTAAACCTAACAGAAAAAATGCGATAAAAACAGCAGCAATTGACCCAAGTTTATAGTATAAAGGAATAATTTTAAATGCATTCTTTTTCAATATTGCTTTGTTCTCAAAAACAATATTTTCGGAGATTAATTTAGTCATTTGAAAAAGCTTGAAATCACCAACCAGCTTTGAATCTAGTGAAATTACTTGATTCAATTCTGCCAATTCTTTTTCAGATAAATCACCTTCAACAGCAGCTATCATGCTAGTTTCAAGCCAAGCAGTTTCCTCAGATTTCTTCAAAAAACTAAAATCTTCCTTATCAACTTCAGTTGCAACAAAAATTTCTCTGTCAATTAAATTTAATGAATCAAACTCCAATTGCAAATCTGGATTGTTGCCCAAAAATTGTTGCAATTCTATTTCTAAATGAGCAGCTAACTTTCCTTCCAAAAAGTCTATAATATAAATCTCGTAATTTTCTCTGTTAATCATACTCATACTATTTGCGAAACGTTTCCTAAATAGCTTTTCAATGCCAATCTACCTCTATAAATATAAACCTTCACCTGACTTTCATTTAACCCTGTAATCTCCCCTATTTCCTCATAGCTGTAACCTTCATAATCTCTCAACATAATTACGGATCGTTGAATTTCATTCAAGGTATTCAAAGCCTTATCCAATACTTTTTTTATATCAGAATATTTGTTTTCGGTTTGAACCAAATCCTCATGGTAATCCTCCAATTGCGTGCTACGTTTTTCTTTTCTAATTTTATCAATCATGGTATGATATCCGGTAGTAAACAAATAGCTCTTTGCTTTATTGGGATCAACCTGATCTAATTTTAACCAAACCTTTTCAAAAGTATCTTGCACCACATCACGCGCAGCATCTCGGTCTTTGAGGTTTTTCACAACAAAGCGAAACAATGCATCCGCATAATCATCTACACAAGCATTATACTCAGAAGGGGTCATTCAGCAATTAATGGGTTTCTAGTCGTATAGCGACCTATTCGCAATTTAGTTACAGATTTGTTAAAAAATTATTATTTCATCCTAAAATGATTAATTTAGTTCAACAAAATACATGAAAGAAACTTACCTAATAATATGCAATCCTAAAGCTGGAAAAGGAAAATCGCTCAACCTGTTAAAAGAATTGGAAGGTTTCTTAACCCGCAAAGGAATAGAACATGAAACTTGGCAATTAGCCTTCCCTGAAGATTTAAACAAGTATTCTTGCGTTATAATAATAGGAGGTGATGGAACAGTTAATTATGTTTTGAACCACTTTAAAAATATCCTTATACCTATTGCCCTAATCAAAGGAGGAACAGGCAACGACTATGCATCATTGCACTTAGGAAATATAAGTTATGAAAAACAGTTTGAAGTAGCTATTCAACCAAAATCAATTGCAGTAGATGCTGGTTTGTGTAATCACAAAATTTTTATCAATGGCGTGGGTATTGGTTTTGATGGTTGGGTTGTCAAGAAAAACATTGGCAAAAGATTCTTTTCTGGAATTACGGCATACTATAGCACCATCATTAGTTTGTTGTTATTTTACAAAGAGAGTACCATTAAAATCATCACACCTGAAGAATCATGGGAACAGCCTACTTTTATGATGAGTGTAGCCAAGGGGAAGACTTATGGCGGTGGATTTAAAGTAGCGCCAGGTGCACATCCTTGCAATGGTCATTTTGATTTTATCACCATTGGGAAAATAGGATTGTTTAATAGATTTAGGTTCTTACCCATTATAGAAAAAGGCAAACACCTCTCCTTGCCTTTTGTGAAATGTGTAGCCGCAAAAAAAATAGAGGTAATTGCCAGTCATCCGCTTCAGGCGCACCTAGATGGAGAATGGATGGAAAGTGCAAAATTTGAATTGGAAATAATGCCAAAAAAATACCTGATTAAATCAATCAAGTATCAATAGTAAAAATTTGGGTACAACTTGGCACGACTGCATTTGAAAAGAAACATAAAAAAAGCCCAACAATTACTTGTTGGGCTTTTCATGAAATATGCTTTAGAACTAGTTGTTCTCTGTAGTTTCGTCAGTGCTTGGTGCAGCAGTTTCAACCGCAGGAGCAGCAACCTTTTTACCACGACGGGTTTTCTTGGTTGCAACAACTTTACCTTTGCTGTCTTTTAATAGATTTTCGTTGAAATCTACCAACTCAATGATAGCCATTTCAGCGTTGTCACCTTTTCTGTTCATTAACTTCAAAACGCGGGTATATCCACCTGGTCTGTCGCCAATTTTACCAGCAATTTCGCCAAACAATTCTTTGATAGAATCTTTGTTTTTTAAATAACTAAAAACAACACGACGAGAGTGAGTGCTATCATCTTTCGCCTTGGTTATCAATGGCTCAACGTATTTACGTAGTTCTTTTGCTTTTGCTGCAGTAGTAGTAATGCGCTTGTGGATTATAAGCGAAGTAGCCATGTTAGCCAACAATGCTTTCCTGTGTGAGGCAGTTCTACTTAAATGATTAAATGTTTTTCCGTGTCTCATTTTTCTTTTTCCTATTTAACGCCACCTAAAGCAGCATCAGTCTCTTTCTAATCTATTATTCTTGATCCAATTTGTATTTGCTGATGTCTATACCAAAGGTAAGACCTTTATCGCGCACTAATTCTTCTAATTCACTTAATGATTTCTTACCAAAATTGCGAAACTTTAATAAATCTGCAATATCATAAGATACTAAGTCGGCCAATGATTTGATATCTGCAGCCTTCAAGCAATTGTATGCTCTAACAGACAAATCTAAATCAGAAAGTGGTGTTTTAAGAATTTTACGTACATGTAAGTAATTTTCATCAACCTCTTGAGCTGGTTCTTTTACTTGAGTATCTAATGTAATTAACTCATCTGAAAACAACATGAAATGTTGAATAAGGATTTTTGCAGCTTCTTTCAAAGCCTCTTCTGGATGGATGGAACCATCAGTTTCAATCTCAATCAATAATTTCTCGTAATCTGTTCTTTGCTCTACACGGTAATCTTCAACGCTGTATTTAACATTTTTGATTGGTGTAAAAACGGAATCAATTGCAATCACACCAATAACAGCATCTTTTGATTTATTGTCTTCAGCAGGCACGTATCCACGACCTTTTTCAACAGTTAATTCAATTTCAAGGTGCACGAAAGGTTCCATATTACAAATAACCATTTCAGGGTTCAAAACTCTGAAAGAATTGGTGTGTTTGCCAATTTCGCCGGCTAAGAATTGCTCTTGTCCTTTGATATTGATAAATATTTTCTCATTTTCTATGCCTTCTACAATTCGTTTAAAGCGAACTTGCTTTAGGTTCATTACCATTTCTGTTACATCTTCTATAACACCTTTGATAGTAGAAAATTCGTGGTCTACACCAGAAATTTTGATTGAAGTAATTGCAAAACCTTCCAAAGAAGATAATAAGATCCTCCTCAAAGAATTTCCAATAGTAACTCCATATCCTTTCTCAAGCGGACGGAATTCGAATTGCCCAAAGAACTCAGTGTCTTTGTGCATGATAACTTTGTCTGGTTTTTGGAATGCAAGGATACCCATTTATGGTTCTTTTTTAATGATTATTTAGAATACAATTCTACGATAAGTTGCTCTTTGATGTTTTCTGGAATCTGGTCACGCTCAGGATATGCCATAAAGGTTCCTGAAAGTGCTTTCGGTTCAACATTAATCCAATTAAATTTCTTAGGATTGCTAGCAACAACAGAATTATTGATAACCTCCAAAGATTTAGATTTTTCACGTATTGAAACGATATCACCTGGCTTTAATTGATAGGAAGGGATGTTTACTAATTTTCCATTAACATTAATGTGTCCGTGAGAAACCAATTGACGTCCTTGGCTACGCGTTTGAGCCATACCCATGCGATAAACGGTGTTATCTAAACGAGCTTCTAAGAATTTCAACAAGTTTTCACCTGTAATTCCTTTTTTACGAACTGCCAATTCAAAAGTTTTGAAAAACTGGCGCTCTAATACACCATAAGTATATTTTGCCTTTTGTTTTTCGAACAACTGGATTGCATATTCAGTTAATTTTGTTCTTCTACGAGAACCTCCGTGCTGACCAGGAGGGGTTTGTCTTTTCTCGTAAGACTTATCAGGTCCGAAAATCGGATCCTTGAATCGTCTAGCGATTTTGGTTTTTGGTCCTATATATCTTGCCATTGCTCTATTCTATTATAAATTATACCCTACGTGCTTTAGGTGCACGACATCCATTGTGAGGCAGCGGGGTAATATCTGTAATAGATACTACTTCTAAGCCACTTGCTTGCAATGTTCTAATTGCTGAATCTCTTCCTGACCCTGGCCCTTTGATAAACACGTCAACTTTCTTCATGCCAGCATCAACGGCAACCTTTGCACAGTCGATTGCAGCCATTTGAGCAGCATATGGTGTATTTTTCTTAG
>CAMCJW010000125.1 GCA_945875195.1 Chitinophaga pinensis
TCCGGATATAATCGGATAGCATCCGACTAGCCATTATAATTCATGCAACTTTGTTTTGCTTTTAAACGCATAAAAAAACAAACCGCGTATTAAAGCATGCCTGGCCAGGCGAAATATTGTTAAACTTTTAAAAAATAAAAAAATGTCAAACCTTAGAAACAGCGTTCGGCTAATGGGCCATTTAGGTCAAGCCCCAGAATTACGCACCACTACCACCGGGAAAAAAGTCGCCAATTTTTCCTTAGCAACAAACGATTCATACATAGACACCAATGGCGAAAAGGTGAGCGAAACCATGTGGCACAACCTAGTTGCTTGGGGAAAACAAGCTGATATTGCAGAAAAATACCTAGAAAAAGGAAAAGAAATCTGCATTGAAGGCAAAATCTCCAACAGAAACTATGTGGATAAAGCTGGCCAAAAAAGATATGTCACCGAAATTGTTGTTTCAGACATATTGATGGTTGGCCCTAAAGAAAAGAAAGCTTCATAGGCTTTAGTGGGTGATAATAGGAAAGGCCCTGCAGCAATGTAGGGCCCCTATTATGTTAATAATATTAACATTTTTTGGATAAAAAAAAATACATTTTTTTATAAGTATTTATTTATCTTTGCCTTACATATGGTAAAACTTGTGGATAGTATTAAGACAGAAGGTACTCAAAACCCAATGATTACCCTTAATTTTGGATCAACATAAACGATAAATATATGAGCAGCACAGACGTGAAAGAAAAATTGAAGGCCCTTCAACTTACCATTGATAAGTTAGATAAGGCATATGGAAAAGGTACGGTCATGAAAATGAGCGACCAAAAAGTAGATGACATTGAGGCTTTGTCTACTGGTTCATTGTCATTAGACATTGCATTAGGAATTGGTGGCTTGCCAACTGGGAGGGTGATTGAAATATATGGTCCAGAATCATCTGGTAAAACCACTCTATCAATGCACGCCATTGCAGAGTCGCAAAAAAAAGGTGGTATAGCTGCATTTATTGATGCAGAACATGCTTTCGATAGAAACTATGCTGAGAAACTTGGGATTGATATTGAAAACCTAATCATTTCACAGCCAGATGATGGGGAGCAAGCCTTAGAAATTGCAGATGCCTTGATTCGCTCAGGTGCTATAGATATCATCGTTATCGACTCAGTTGCGGCCTTAGTGCCAAAAGCCGAATTAGAAGGCGATATGGGCGAAAGCAAAATGGGCTTGCAAGCCCGGTTAATGAGTCAGGCTCTTAGAAAGCTCACTGGTACCATTAATAAAACTGGTTGTATTTGTATTTTCATCAACCAACTTCGTGATAAAATAGGCGTAATGTTTGGTAGCCCCGAAACCACAACTGGTGGTAATGCCCTAAAATTTTATGCATCGGTTCGTTTAGATATCAGAAGAATTGGCCAAATTAAAGATGGTTTGGAAATTGTTGGAAATAGAACCAAAGTAAAGGTTGCCAAAAACAAGGTTGCCCCTCCATTCCGTACCGTTGAATTTGACATCATCTATGGCGAAGGTATTTCTAAATTGGGTGAAATCATCGATTTAGGAGTTGACATGGAAATCATCAAGAAATCTGGCTCTTGGTTCAGTTATAATGAAACCAAATTAGGTCAAGGAAGAGATGCAGTTAAACAACTATTAACTGACAACCCGGAATTGAGCAATGAAATTGAAGGCTTAATTAGAGCAAAATCTAATGGAGGTGAAATTTTCAAATCCAAAGCTGGCGACGAATAGCAAAATTACATTTGGTATTTCATCCTTTCAATAAATACAAATTGATTACAATAAAAAAGGCCATGCAAGTTTGCATGGCCTTTTTTATTGTTTACTATATTTATTTCTTTGGTGCCAATTTCAAATCAACCATTACATCAATTTCTTCTGAAATTTTGGCTGTCACAACCGTTGGGATTTCAATTTTATGATCCACATTTTTAACCTTAAAATTCGATAGCATTTGGATCAAGCCATCTTTTACAATAATGGTGCCTGGTATGGTTCTATCTTTCTCCACTCCATGAATGTTTAATTTACCTGTTACGGTTACCTTGTATTCACCATCTTTGCTCAAATCTACTGCTTCATTTATTTTTCCTTTGAAACTGCTTTTGGGGAATTTTTCACTCTCTACATATTTTTCATTAAAATGCTCTTCCATTAATTTATTTGGAAAGCTAAAGGAAGTATTGGTAATCATAATTGCAATCTCTTTGGTTGTTACATTCATAACAGATAGCACAGTTTTTGATTCGGCTTCAATGTTTTCTAAGGGAGTTTTAGAGAAAAAACTCACCTTTCCGTTAGTAGTTGAAAACAATTGGGCCTGACTAACAACTGCACTTAACAAGGCAATTGAGGCGAATAATATTTTTCTTTTCATTTTATTGATTGATTTCGTTTTAAGTTCAATTATTGTACCAGAATTTTCAAAAATAGACTTATAAAAAATTTACTGTTTAGAGCCTTCCTTATGCCCCATAGAAAATGTGCGACTAATATTAAATCCCAGGCGCACACCTGCATTCGACCATTGGGTAACAGTTTCTCTAACCATTTGCTGCTCTAGCATGCCTAAACCATTACAAACCATTATTTGAAAAACATGGCCGCCTGTTTCAATGTCTACTCCCAAAGCTAAATAATCATATAATTTACTTCCTGAAGCACTCAACATATCCCTTCCAGTTAGCCTTGGATAATACTCAAAATTAAACCTAAAGCTACGGTTAAGTTTAATACTACCGCCTGCGCCCAAAGCAACAGTAGTATTTAAATCATTGGTATATTTTACTAAATTTTGGTGAACAACGGTGGGTGTAATTTGCAAACTCAACTTATCGCCAAACTTACGAGCAATAATAATTTGATTAAAATAAGTCATCCTTGAAGTAAAATAATTCTGCCTGGCGGTATCTTGCCATTTCATGGAGTTGATAGCTACATTGCCATAATAACTTATGCTTACCGGCGATCCCCCATTTCCTTTACTTTGCTTCAACAATTTAATCTTGAGATTTCCATCATAGGTTTTATTCATAGAACTACGGGCAAATCCAACTTGAATTCTATCGGTAATGCCATAATCAAAAACCAAACGCATATTGGCTTGATCCAATCCCCATAACTCGTATGCTCCTTTATTAACCTCGCCAAAACGGTGAAGAATAACAAAATTTAAATGTTTGGCGGCAACATGCTCAATACTCTGACCAGTAATAACTCTAGTAGATTTAAACGTAGCAAAAACAGGTACTGGCTTGTCAGAAGACTCACTGTTTAACATATTCATTAAATCGTCTTGTGCCTTGGCTGATAAAAGTAAACCCAATCCAATAAACAATAGTAGTATTTTTTTCATAGGTCTAGTTATTTAAGGCACCAGCTGCAATCCAGTTTTTAAGTTTATTAATATCTGCAGGGCTCAAAGGACCGCTTGAGGGCATGTCCTTTATAACCACCGCCCTATTGTTTACGGCAGCAACATTGTTTTTAACACCAGTGTAGGTAGATAAATCAACTCTCCCAGTACCAGCCACATGGCATCCAGACGTGGCACAACTTCCACTAATGATGGGCTGCACATCCTTTGCATAATAATAGGTAGCAGTATCAGGCACATTTGTAAAACTACTTGGATACAACTGCTCCTCTTTGTCGTAATAGCAGGATGAAATAGCAACCATGGCCACTAAAATAACTCCAAATTTCTTCAACATATTTTTCTAATTTATTACTAAAGCATTGGTGGTAACACCATGACAACTATTGCAACTTCCGCCCTTAAAAGCTTGATTCATTGCTTTACTGTTTGATCCAACCATTACAACTAGATAAGCGCCAGATCCCAAATTTATGATATCATTGGTATAAAAATTACCCTTGTCATCAGATACCAATCTCTTGATCAACTTGCCTTGCTTATTTGGCTTTTCCCACAACTCAATAGTTGCGTTTTTTTGTGGTTTATTGCCACTTGAATAAACAGACCCGGCAATAGTCCACCACCCACCTTCTTTAGCTGCTTCCGAGCCACTAACATTGTGGCACGACATACAATTTTGTCCTGTATTGTGGCTTTCGTCATCTCCATTCGAACTTTCCTTTAAATCAGCTTTCAATTGATTGTAATGGGAACAAGAAACCAATACCAACGACAACACAAAAAAAACAAGTAGGCTTATAGATTTAATTTTCATAATTTATTTATTTAGGTATCCAGCATAAAACCATTTTTGAATTTGTTTGATTTTACTTTTGTCTAAATTGCTACCAAGGAGCATTATCTATACATCAAAGGTGCATTTTTTTTGGCTCAATTAAGAGCTAAATTTCTTACTATTTTTTTATAAAATTAAAATAAAACCACCCAAATTTAATACTAGTATTTTATACCTCTCTAGTTAAGTTTTACGGCCTGCTCAAGTAAAATTTCGTAAACATAACCTGCCCCAAAATCTTTATTAATAGCAATTTTTCCCTCAAAGGTAACCACATCACCTACATTCGCCGTTTCCTTTGAAGTAATCGTTAAATCAAACTTACCATTTGTTTCTGTTCCATCTTGAACATGAATCCAATTCCTATCCATTACCTCTGCATTGAATTTTGTAACTTTTCCTTTTATTGTTACTTTCTTGCCATTGTATTTCTCTTTATTGGCAATTAATTCTGCAATGGTAATACCACCTTTTGCTGGCTTAACATCTATAGCTTCCTTTTCAGTTTTCGCAGCTACACTCCCTTCGTGGGTTGAGGGATTTTCCTCAACCATTTGCTGGCCTTGTGGCGTGGCTTGTGGATTCATATTTTGATTACCAGAATTTGAATTTTTTGATACAGGTGGTTCAGTAGAAATACCTTCAACAAAATAAATCATAGCAAAGGTTTTATTTAATTTTTTACTCACAAAGTTGGCAATTGGCATTTCATTGCCATAATAATATTCACCTCCAATTTTTATTTCAGCTAAAGGGCCAGCAATCCATTTTTCAACCCCGTTTTCATTTACTTTTACATAGGTATAATCTAAGGTATTGAGGCTTTCTAAGGCTATTACTTTGTGAACGCCTGGATCTAAAGCCGCAGCATTTGTTGTAGTTTTATTTTCACCACAGCTGCCAAATACAAGCAACAATCCAATTACAAAAAATAGTTTTTTCATGATTTTAAATTTAAAAAATATTTAACGAATTAAAATTTACTTGCGGCAATAAATGCCTCCAATTCTGCCACACCAGAATTGCCCAATGCTGATTTGTTACCCTCCCACAACTGCTGTCCTTGATAGATAAAAACAATGTGATCACCCATATCAAATACACTTTTTATGTCGTGAGAATTGATAATGGTTGTAATACTATACTCTTCCGTAATCTCAACAATCAATTCATCAATAACACGAGATGTTAGAGGATCTAAGCCACTGTTTGGTTCATCACAAAATAAGTATTTTGGGTTCATAGCAATGGCTCTGGCAATACCAACACGCTTTTTCATGCCTCCACTTATGTTAGATGGAAATAGCTTGTTTACTTTATCTAATTTTACTCTATTTAAACAAAAATTCACTCGTTCTTGTATTTCCGACTTACTTTTTTCGGTAAACATTTGCAAGGGAAAAGCTACATTGTCCTCCACACTCAATGAATCAAATAGTGCCCCACCTTGAAACAACATCCCAATTTCTTGCCTTAATTCTTTCTTTTCAGAATATTCTAATTGCAAAAAATCACGGCCATCAAAGTCAATTACCCCACTATCTGGTGTAATTAAGCCTACCATTGATTTCATCAATACACTTTTTCCACCGCCACTTGCACCAATAACAAAACTGCATTTACCCTTTTCAAAGGTAGCACTTACTTCTTTTAGCACTGGTCTGCCATCAAACGACTTTGATATATTTTTTAAAACAATCATTAGTAAAGCATCAATTGGGTGAGAATATAATCGAAGAAAATAATTGCCAAGCAGCTTTGAACCACAGCCATAGTGCTTGCTGCGCCTACCTCCAAAGCCCCACCCTCCGTTCTATAGCCATTGTAGGCAGATATAGTTGAAATGAGAAAGGAAGATACAAAAGCTTTTGTTAATGCATGGGTAACAAAAAAACCGTTAAAGTCCATTCGCAAGCCCTGAATATAGGTATCTACAGTAACCATTTCTGAAAAAAAACAAGAAATAGCACCCCCAATATTGGAGAGAAACATACTGCAAATAACCAAAGCCGGTATAGCAAATAAAGAGGCCAATATTTTAGGCAAAGCTACATAACTTGCAGCATTCACACCCATTATTTCTAAGGCATCAATTTGCTCACTTACCTTCATGGTACCAATTTCGGAGGCTATATTTGAACCTATTTTACCAGCCATTACCAATGCCACAATGGTTGGCGAAAACTCCAAAATATTGGCATCTCGCACAATTCTTCCTAAGATAGTCATTGGCACTAAGCTGCCTTGTAATTGACTTCCAAATTGAATTACCGTAACGGCCCCAATAAAAATTGAAATAATACCAACAATAGGAAACGAATCGTTACCCATCTTGTATATTTCATTAAAAAAAGCCTTCCAAAACATGCGCCATTTATCTGGCTTCCTAAAGCAGGCATATAAAAATAAAAGGTATAAACCAAAACGAGTTAAAAATTTCATGAATTATCTTTTTGAAGATGCTACTCAAATTCGAGGTAAATATAAACTATTCAGTTTTATCTCCAAGGGAAAGCCATTGCAAAGAAATTAATCTGTAAATAATTAATTAGATTACAGGATAAAGCAATAATTTCGCTATCGAAGAAAGTAAACGTAAATGAATCAAACAATACTCATAACCGGCTGTACCAAAGGAATTGGCCTTGCCATAACAGAAAAATTTGCCAAGGAAGGCTTTAATATTGCCGGATGCGCAAGAAATCAATCGCAACTTGAGCAACTTTTCACCACCCTCTCTACACAATACCCAAATCAACGTTTTTTCATGGAAGTATGCGATGTTGCCAACGCAGAATTGGTAAAAGTATTTGCCAAAGAGTTACTCAAAGAATTTGGAAATGTTGATGTATTGGTCAACAATGCCGGCGTTTTTATCCCCGGAAAAATATTGGAGGAAGAAGACGGCGCATTCGAAACACAAATACAAACCAATGTAGCAAGTGCCTACCATTTAACGCGCGTTATTGGTTCAAACATGAAAAAAAATAACAAAGGGCATATTTTTAACATCTGCTCTACAGCCAGTATTACTGCCTATAAAAATGGAGGCTCCTATTGTATAAGCAAATATGCAATGCTCGGTTTGAACCAAGTTTTGCGCGAAGAATTAAAAGAAAATAAAATCAAGGTAACCGCCGTATTACCCGGTGCAACACTAACCGATAGCTGGAAAGGCACAGATTTGCCAGAAAACAGGTTCATTCCTTCATCAGACATTGCCAAATTAATTTGGAACGCGTATGAACTTTCTGAGCACACAAATGTTGAACAAATACTAGTTAGGCCAGTTGCTGGCGATATTGGATAATTTGAATTGAAGTAATGGAAAAAACCACATTTAATAAAGAAAAACAAATGCTTTTTGTTGATAGTTTGACCCAATTTAAAAGAAGAAAAACCAATACAGTGAATATTGGCGCTTTATCTATGGGGAGTGATTTCCCAATACGCATTCAAAGCATGACCACCACCGATACCATGAATACCTTGGGGTCGGTTGATCAAATCATTAGAATGGTTGATGCGGGTTGCGAATTGGTGCGCCTCACGGCTCCAAGTATAAATGAGGCAGAAAACCTAGCAAACATCAAAAAAGAACTAGCAAAAAGAGGCGTTTATGTACCCTTGGTTGCCGATATCCATTTTACCCCCAATGCGGCCGAAATGGCCGCTAGAATTGTAGAAAAAGTTAGGATCAACCCCGGCAATTATGCAGATAAAAAGAAGTTTCAAGTACTTGAATATTCTGCTGCCGA
>CAMCJW010000126.1 GCA_945875195.1 Chitinophaga pinensis
AGAGACGAAGATTTACGTGCAGATAGGCAGCCAGAATTTACACAAATAGATTGCGAAATGAGTTTTGTGGAGCAAGAAGATGTGCTCAACATGTTTGAAGGTTTGGTGAAGCATTTGTTTAAAAATGTGAAAGGTTTGGACATGCAAAGTGTGCCTCGCATGACTTACGCCGATGCCATGAAATTTTATGGTTCAGACAAGCCAGATACGCGTTTCGACATGAAGTTTGTGGAGCTCAATGCTGCAGAAAACAATGTAGTTTCTGGTAAAAATTTCAAGGTTTTTGATGAGGCCGAATTGGTAGTAGCTATTAACGCAAAAGGCTGTGCAGGCTATACCCGCAAACAGTTAGACGAGCTCACAGATTTTGTTAAACGTCCGCAAGTAGGTGCCACTGGTTTGGTTTACGCACGTGTAAATGAAGATGGTTCTATTAAATCGTCTGTAGATAAATTTTATGATGAAACCGCTTTGCAAAATTGGGCAAAGACTTGTAAGGCTGAACCAAACGATTTGATTTTAATTTTAGCCGGTAATGCAGATAAAACGCGCAAGGCTATGAATGAATTGCGTTTGGAAATGGGTTCTCAAATGGGATTGCGCGATAAGAATACTTACTCATGTTTATGGGTATTAGACTTTCCATTATTGGAGTTCAATGAGGAGGAAAACAGGTATTTTGCCATGCACCATCCGTTTACATCGCCCAAGCCAGAAGATGTTGTTTTATTAGATAAAGGGGAGCTAGGTTCGGTTCGAGCCAACGCATACGACTTAGTTATAAATGGGGTAGAAGTAGGTGGCGGATCTGTGCGTATTTTTAATAGGGACCTACAAGCTAAAATGTTTAACATACTTGGTTTTACCCCAGAGCAAGCTCAAAGTCAGTTTGGTTTTTTAATGAATGCCTTTGAATATGGCGCACCGCCTCATGCAGGTTTAGCCTTTGGTTTTGATAGGTTGTGTTCTCTTTTTGGAGGCGAAAATAGCATACGCGATTTTATTGCTTTCCCTAAAAATAACTCTGGCAGAGACGCAATGATTGATGGTCCCAGTGAGATTGACCAAAAACAATTGGATGAGTTACACATTGCCTTAAAAAAGTAGTTTTTTAAAAAGGTTGAAATTGTGTGGACTTTTTTCCTATAAATAAGATTTCTTTTTATCTTGGCGGAGAGCATTGTTTCTGTTGGGCTTAGCTTTTTTTGGTTCGACCCAAACCCACATAAAAAAGGATTTTACCTTATTGGTCCTTTGAAATGTTTAAAGGATGGGTTATTTTTAACCACTAAATATAACGAATGATATGGCTTTAGACATTACTGGCAAGATTATACAAATAATGCCAACTACAACAGGTACCAGCAAAGCAGGAAAAGACTGGGTTAAACAAGAATTTGTGTTAGAAACACAAGAAACCTATCCCAAAAAAATATGTATAGGTGTAATGGGTGACAAAACCCAAGAGCTTAAGAAATTTGCAACAGGAAACGAAGTAAAGGTTTCTTTGAACCTAGAATCGCGTGAGTACAATGGTAAATGGTATACCAATGTAAATGCATGGCGTATTGAAGCTGCAAGTGCTGGTAACCAAGCACCTGAAGAAACTTATGTAGACAATACAGAGCATACTTCGGGCGCTGATGGTGGTTCAGACGATCTGCCATTCTAGTTATTAAATTACTTTGATAACTTATCTCCGCCATGCCGAGATAGATCTGGCAAAATGGGATCTATGCATGGAGCAATCCGTGAACTCTATGGTGTACGGATATAGCTGGTATTTAAATAACGTTTCGCCGGGCTGGGAAGGCTTGGTGTTAGATGATTACCTTGCGGTGATGCCATTAACGGGTCACCGCAAGTATTTTATTTACTATTTAAGTCAGCCTTTTTTTACCCAGCAATTGGGTGTTTTTTCAAAACAAAACATTACGCAGGAATTATTGCTTCAATTTCTAGCTGCAATCCCTAAGAAGTTTCGCTTCATAGAAATTCAGTTGAACGAGCAAAATCAAATACTTGATGACAAGCTAAAAGTTAAGAAAAGAAAGAACTATGTACTTGATTTAAATCGCAGCTACGAAAAAATAACAAAAGGCTATTCCTCTCAAGCTAAAAGAAACTTAAAAAATGCCCATAAAAGTAGTTTAGAGCTTAAAACAATTGCGGTAAAAGAAGTGGTGCAGTTTTATAAATTGCACAAGGCAGTTACCACCAAAGGTGTGAAGCAAACAGATTATGCAAACCTGCTTTCATTAATGGAACAGGCTTTGGTTCATAGAAAAATATTGGCAAAAGGTGTTTATAGTAAATCTGGTGAATTGTTAGCTGCTGGAGCCTTTTTGGCACATAAAAACAGGTTGATTTTTTTAATTGGAAATGGCTCTGAAATGGGCAAAGAAATGGGTGCCATGACCATGTTAATGGATACCCTCATTTTTCAATTTGCCAATCATCAAATGGAGTTAGATTTTGAAGGTTCAGAAATAGAAGGCATAGCCAGATTTTTCAAAAGCTTCGGTGCCGAAAAAAGAAACTACTATAAGTTAAGAAAAAATAATTTGCCTTGGATGTTAAGGCTTTTCAAAAATTGAGTATATTATCATGAAACTCGCTGCAATAGATATTGGTTCAAACGCTGTTCGCTTGCAAATTGTAAGAACAGTTGAAAATGATTCTTTAGAACGATTTAAAAAAGTAGAATTTGTAAGAATCCCTATTCGTTTGGGTGATGATGCGTTTAGAGAAAAGCACATTAGCAAAGAAAAGAAACGAATTTTTGTAAAAGCCATGGCTGCCTTTAAATTAACCATGGAGGCATTTGAAGTTGATCACTATATGGCTTGTGCTACCAGTGCCATGCGGGAAGCGAAAAATGGACAGAAAATAGTTGATAAAATTCAAGAATCGTTTGGTCTTAAAATAAATATCATAGATGGCAAACGAGAAAGTGAATTAATTTTAGGGTCAATTGGCGATTTGTTTGAACCCAATAAAAACTACCTCACCATTGATGTTGGGGGAGGCTCAACAGAAATGACTGTAATTTCGGATCAAAATATTATTAATTCTGATTCTTTTGATATTGGTACCGTTCGAATGATGGATGGTGCTGTAAAAGCAAAAACTTGGCAGACTATTGAACACTGGGTTAAACACAAAACCGCCGGATTAGACCACATAAACGCAGTGGTTACCAGCGGTACTATCAATAAAATATTTGGCATCTTGAACCAAGATAATGGAAAGCTTACTTTTACCATTAATCAGTTAAAAGACTTTCATCGAAAGGTGAGTAAGATGTCGCTGCAAGAGCGAATGGATGTATATAAATTAAATCCAGATAGGGCCGATATCATTGACGTATCGGCTGATATTTATTTGCGTATTTTAAATTGGGCCGGTATCGAGACCATCCTCAGCCCGGATAATACAGGCTTAAAAGATGGTATCCTTAACGAACTCTATAACAAATACGCTATTTAATTTTTTAGCCACCAAGGCTCCAAGGCACATAGTTTAAATTTAATTAATGAAGGTAATTTTTGCCACCAAGACCCCAAGGCACAAAGTTTAAATTTTATTTATAACAAGTATTAAACTTTTGGTTTAAAAAGAAATGGTTTTTCTATGTGCCTTGGGGCCTTTGTGGCAAAAAAAAGCACGAAGAAATTAATCTCCGTGCCTTAAAGCCTTTGTGGCTAAAAATTATTTTACGCCCATTAATTCAACGTCGAATATTAACGTGGCATTTGGTGGAATAACGCCGCCAGCGCCATTGGCACCGTATGCCAATTCACTTGGGATAATCATGCGCATTTTGTCGCCAACTTTCATCAAGGCAATACCTTCATCCCAACCTTTGATTACCTGTGCTTGTCCACAGCCAAAACTAATTGGTTCACCTCTTTCAATGGATGAATCAAATACGCGGCCATCCATGAAGTAACCTGTATAATGTACATCCACAGTTTTACCAGCTTCTGCTTGCGCACCATCACCTTTTTTAATGATGATGTACTTTAAACCACTAGCAGTTGTTAAGGTATCTTTTCCTTTTACATCAAATGGCACTGCTTTAATTGGAGCTACAGCATCTAATACTTCAATATCAAAAATCAAGGTACTATTTGGTGGAATGGTGCCCATATCTCTATCGCCATAACCAATTGTAGGTGGAATGGTAAATACTGCTTTATCGCCAACATTTAATAAGCGCAAACCTTCGTCCCAACCTCTAATAACTTGGTTGCCGCCAACCTTAAATGAAAACGGTTGGTTGCGGTCTTTTGAGCTATCAAATTTAGTTCCGTTGGTTAATTTGCCTGTGTAATGCACAGTTACTTTGTCTCCAACTTCAACTTTTTTTCCTTTTCCTAATTCAGTAACTGTGTATTTTAGTCCTGATTCTGTTGTGTATTCTTGATTCACTTTAATGGTTCTTTTTGTGTTCGGTTTTTGTGATTGATTATTGCCCTTTTTTTCAGCAGGTTTTTTGCTTTTGTTTTGGGCAATGGCAGGAATAGTCAAGGCTATACATGCCGCTAAAAATATTTTTTTTAACATATGATTAATCTACTTTAACAAGTTCAACGTCGAAAAGCAAAGTTGAGTATGGTGGAATTGGTCCGCTACCTCTTGGTCCGTAACCTAAAGTCCATGGAATAATTAATTTTAATTTGTCGCCTTCTTTCATCAATTGAAAGCCTTCATCCCAACCAGCAATAACTTGGCCAGCTCCTACGGTAAATGTAAATGCAGGATTACCTTCTTTGGTTTCATCAAAAACAACCCCATCCAATAAAGAACCTCTATATTTAACGGTTACTTTATCTCCTTTTTTAACTGCTTTGCCATTACCTTTTTGGATAACTTGGTACTTAAGTCCAGTGCTAGTGGTTTGAATATCATTCTGACCACTCAAATAGTTGCTCAATGCAAGTGAATCTTTGATAATGAATTCGTTATTTTGATCTTCAATTTTCTTTTGCATTTCTTGTGCATTATAAATGTCAAGCAAGCTGGTGTAAAATGTAATCATATCACCAGGATTAACTCCGGGAGGCAATCCTTCACCAAAGTTGCCATAAAGGGTATCTGCCATTACTTTGAAAACAACACTGTCTCCTTTTTTCATCATGGCAAACACATCCTTCAAGGTAGGCTCACCTGCAGGGATATAATAAGGTTTGTCGCTTTTGTATGAATTAAACAATGCTGAATCATTTTTATCTAATACACCCTTCATGTGAATGCGTAAATTATCTCCAGCTGCTACCATTCTGGCATCATCGCTGGTTTTAATAATTTTGTATTCAATTCCATTGGTTGTTTTTTCGAATCGGTTACAAGATGCAAGCATCAAGATTGCTGCAACTCCGGCTAACATTTTTTTCATGTTGTTTTATGTTTTGTTATAATAAATTTTTGTAAGTATTAAGGGCTTCTTTAAATTTTGTTTCTACCAATTCTATTGGGTCCATGCTTTCGCCGCCTGCTGCATTGAAATGTCCGCCACCATTAAAATATTTTCTGGCAAATTCATTCGCTGGAAACGTATCTCTAGACCTAAAGCTCATTTTACGAGCCACTGTTCTATCAATGATCAAAACAGATAATTTCATTCCGGTTATTGAAAGACCATAATTTACCAGGCCTTCACTATCACCAGTAATGATTTGAAAACGCTTTAAATCTTCAGCTGTTACAACAATTAACGCGGTGCTATACTCTTTTAATATTTGTAACCGCTCACTCAAACAAAAGCCAATAAACCTGGTTCTGCTTTCTGAGTAATTATCATATATCGATTCAAAAATCCTATTCGATTTGGCTCCTTTTTCTAGCAGCACGGCCGCAACTCTGTGGGTGGTTGCAGTTGTTGAAGGATGTTTAAAAGAGGCTGTATCGGTCATAATACCTGCATACAAACAACTGGCAATGGCCTCATCAATTAAATCTACATGGCCCATTATTTCAATTAACCAAAATACGAGTTCTGAGGTAGAACTTGCCTTTGTGGTCCAGAGCCTGTAATCTTCAAATCCTTCAGGCTCTAAATGGTGGTCAATTAATACTTTTTCTGCGTTCGATTCGGCCACCAATTTCCCCAGGTTATTGATCCTTTTTAGGGCATTGAAATCTAAACAAAATATCAAATCAGCAGTGGCTACTAACTCAGCACTTTTACCCTCAAATTCCTCAAAATTAACTACCTCATTTTCTTTTGGCATCCATTTTAAAAATTCGCCATAATCAGTTGGAGTAACTACATGTGAGGTAATACCTAACTTAAGAAAATAATGATGTAAGCCCAAAGAAGAGCCCAATGCATCGGCATCTGGTTTGTGGTGAGTGGTAATAACCACCCTTGGTTTCACAGATGCTGCTAGCAGCGGCTTTAGCTCGGTAATATTATTTAGTTTTTTCAAATCGGGTGCAAATATCTAACAATGAAAGCTTTTAATAAGCATCTTTCAAAAAAAGTTTATAAAAAATTACTTTTGCTTAATTTACGCTGATTTTTGTACAAGTGTCAGTTAATTAGGATTTTAGAACATTATTTTCTTCCGCTTTAGGTTTTATTTAATTTTTCTTCCCACAAATATTTAACTAAATAGAGCCTTGCTGAACCTAAAATTAGCAATAAATTCACATAAGCGCTTAATTTTGCACCCCGATTCAAAGAAGATTATGAGCAATATTACATTTACAATGATTAAACCGGATGGAGTAGCCAATGGCCACACCGGAAAAATTATCGACCAGATTTTAGAAGCTGGCTTTACCATTCAAGCTATGAAGTATGTGCGTCTTTCAAAAGAGACTGCAGGTAATTTCTACGCTGTACACCGCGAAAGAGGTTTTTTTGGCGAATTAGTTGACTTTATGACTAGTGGAACCATAGTTGCTGCAGTTTTGGTGAAAGAAAATGCAGTAGCAGATTTCAGAACTTTAATTGGTGCAACAGATCCAAAGAAAGCAGAGCCAGGTACTATCCGTGCACGTTTTGCAGAATCTATTGAAGCCAATACCATTCACGGAAGTGATAGCGATGAGAACGCAGCCATTGAGGCTTCTTTCTTCTTCAGCGCTTTCGAAAGATTTTAATTTTTGTAAAGTCCATAGTCGATAGACCATAGTTTTTGGAGCTAGTATTTTTAATCTTACTATTCCATTCTTTCTATTATGGTCATTTATCTATAGACTTTTTTGTTTCAACTAAAATTAACTTAAGGCCAAATCAATTTGGCATTTTAAGTTTATACGTGTGACTTTATTAGGATTATTGTAAAATAAAATATTTTATTTTGGAATTTCAATTAATTATATTAAAATTTGATTAACAAATTTTAATATAATTAACCCATGAAAAATTAACCCATGAAAAATCAACCAGCTTCAACCAGCTTCAACCAGCTTCAACCAGCTTCAACAAATTTATTTAATCCTCTTTTTATTTTTTGCCACAATTAATTTTTCATTTGGGCAAAATTCTTGTGGATGCGACCCTATTTCCACAAGAAAACAATTCATTTTTATTCCACTGGGCGGTTGTCCAACTGGATATAATCCAGTTGGGCCTGACTGTTTGGATGGTCTTGGAAATTCAGCTCCACCAAACTGCCAAATATTAATAGAATACATCCAAATAACGTGTGGTCCATTAATTAATGGAATACAGTTTAAATCTGCTTCTTTTTTTGGATCTTGTTATCAAGGAGTTTCAGGTTATAGTGCCCAAGCAACAGATTATAAGGAAGCCCAACAAGCATTATTAAATTCAATTGGCGGTAGTGCCCAAAGCATAGTTTATCCTGCTGCATGCAGAACCATTGCAGAGGTATCCTATCCAAACCCTTCACCATGTTATTATTTTTGGCCTGAAGGTCCTTTGGCTGGACAAGTACAATCTATGATAAATTTGGGTATTCCTTCTCCAATACTGGAATTACTTGCTTGTGAT
>CAMCJW010000127.1 GCA_945875195.1 Chitinophaga pinensis
GCTATCCAATTGGTCTGGAAAAGCATATAAAATCCCAAGAATTAAAATTAAGGATTGCACCGACCGTGATGATTTAATAAGCACTGGCGTTTATTTATTGTTTGGAAAAGACGATGAAGGGAAAGACCAAGTTTATATTGGTGAAGCTGAATCTATTCTAAAACGACTTAATCAGCAATTGACGCAAAAGGATTTTTGGAACGAAGCAATTATATTTATTAGCAAGGACGAAAACCTCAATAAAGCGCATATAAAATATTTAGAGAATCGCCTGCACGACATTGCAAAATCTGCAAATCGTTACAAAATTGACAATTCTATTATACCTACTCAATCTTCTATTTCTGAATCAGACAGAGCAGAAATGGAAGAGTTTATTGAGTATATAAAAATGCTTGTAAATACCTTAGGACATAAGGTATTTGACGAAAAAAGAGAATTTAAACCAAAACAAAAACAAGAAATATTCTACATAAAAGCTGCTCGTGGTGCCGATGGACAAGGAGAACAAACTTCTGATGGTTTTGTGGTTTTTAAAAACTCAAAAGCCGCTGCGACCATTGTAAATTCAATGACTCCAAACTTTATCACTTACAGACAAAAACTTATTGATGAAGGTACACTTGTAGATAAGGGGGAATATTTTGAATTTTCAGATGACTATATATTCAGCAGTCCTTCAACAGCAGCAGTTATGGTTATGGGTCGCAATGCAAATGGACTCACAGAATGGAAAAACAAAGATGGAATCACTTTGAAAGAATTTGAATCGAATGATAAAACCACGAAAGATAGATTCTAGTGTAAACCAAGTGCTTAAAAACCCTTATTTTTGATTTGTTAGATTTAGTAAATAGTGGGATGTAAGTAGCAAAACCAAAACGAAATGGCTTTTCATGACTGAAAAAATCAATTAAATGATTGACAAAAACATAACTGCAATTATTGGAAAGGCCATTAGGGAGGGTAAATACCTAAATATTACTTACAAAAATAAAAGTGGAGAAACTACCCCATTTTGGATCAGCATTTTAGATATTAATGCACACGGTGAGCTTTATGTAAACATGTTTAATGTTACCAAAGATGATCCACTTTTTAATAGAAAAATTTTTATTGCTAGTATCCTAAGTGCAGAAATTCTCAAGTTTTCGCATTATAATGTTTCGGATTTATTAATAAAAAAAATTGAGGAGGATAAAGCCCTTCAGATCTATGATTTTGATAAATATGACAACAACATACTAAACTACTATTTAGAGTGCTATAAGGCAAATAAAGACCCTTTTCTCCATAAACTACATGTGATACCCAACATTGATTTATCTGAATTAACCAACCAAAACCCTTATACACTTTCAGATGGGCAGCAAAAACACTTGATCAAGCACATTTACAATAATGATTACAATAAATTCCATGAGTACGAGCTTGCCTTAAGTGAATTTTCTATAGAAATAGCATCCAAAGGGAAATTTGTAGTTGCCTTTAGGAAATTGAGTTTTGATCCAATTGAAAAAACACTGATGATAGGAACCAAAACAAATTTTAATTCAAACTTCTATATTTCTGAAACCAAGCATTCCCTATCTTATTATACAGATTTAAGTCCTGCCGATTTTGAGGCCTTGTATTCAAAGGACAAAATGAGTGCCATTGAATTAATAGAAAAGAGTTTTAGAATTGGAGAATTACCTAATACAATGCCAGAGATAGTTGTTTTGGGGTATTCTCAATTAGACATCTCCCCTATTTATGAAGGGATAAATACTGCACATGAAGGAAATGAAATGGAGATTCCCCTAAAAGCGTTTTTTCAAAATTTGTCATTACTTGATAGAAAGAACAGGAAAGAACCTTACATTTTGTTGTACGATAATAACGTTAATATTGATCAACTTCGAACTATTTATAATACCTTAAAGTACCCTGTTACCTATGTGCAAGGACCACCCGGCACAGGGAAAACGCAAACCATTCTAAATATTGTGGTTAATTGTTTGGCAAATAACAAAACCTTACTGATTACCTCTAACAACAATACTCCGATCGATGGCATAAAGGACAAGTTACATATTGGAGAATATAATAAAAAAGAAATTCTATTTCCAATCATAAGGCTTGGCAATAAGAAATATACTATTGAGGCTATAGAGAAAATAAGGGAGCTTTATGAATTTGAAACGAAGGATGTTCCTAAGGAAAATCAATTGGCTAATTTGAAAGAGAAGTCGAAAGAAAACAACAAAATTTTGCTTGAAAGATTGAGGAATTACGAGGAAAGAGAAGACTTGGTGCAAAATTTGGGATTTATTAATGGCGTTTTATCTAAAGGTAGTTACTATTTACTTGAACAAGAAAAAAAGAAGCTGGAGGAAAAAATTAATAATTATCCCATTGTCACAGATGAAGATTTAAAAGGGATATTTGAGGTTATAAAAGATAATTACAGGTTACTTCAATATTTTTATTTTGAGTCGTTAAAATACATAAAAAGATTAAAAACCAAGACCTATAACGACCTTATTGAAATTCTTTATATTGAAGATGAAGCAAGTCGGGTAAAGAAATTTAATAAATGGATTGGGAATGATGAGAATTTAGAAAAGTTCACAAAGGTTTTTCCAATTATTCTAACTACAAATATTTCTAGCCGGAATTTGGGTTGGAAATACAAATTTGATTTATTAGCCATAGATGAAGCTGGGCAGTGCGATATTGCAACCAGTTTAATCCCAATTTCCAAATGCCAAAACATGGTTTTGATTGGTGACACAAATCAACTAAAACCAATTGTGGTTTTTGAAGAAATCAAAAATGAACGTTTAATGAATCAATTTGGAATTGATGGGGTATATAACTATTTCAATAATTCAATACTTTCTGTTTTTAAGAATGTTGACAATATTTCAAGAGATATTTTACTCAGTTATCATTACCGCTGCGGCAAAAAGATCATCAATTATTCCAATATGAGGTTTTATGAGAACAAGTTAAATATTGAAGCAATAAAGAATTTAGGAGAGGTTAAATTATTTGATGTAAACAACGTAAATAGTAAAGGTAAAAATTCGCAAATTGAGGAAGCAAAGGGCATTGTAGACTTTATTAAAGAAAATAAATTGACTGATGTTTTTATTATTACCCCTTTTAGAAATCAGGAGGAGGTTTTAAATCAATATTTAAAAGAGGCGAAAGATTTAGCTGAAATAGATAATTCTGTAAGCTGTGGAACCATTCATAAAGTGCAGGGTCAAGAAAATAAGACTATCATCATTTCTACAGCTATTTCGAGGCAAACAACCACAAGAACCTACGATTGGATTAAAAATAATAGTCAATTGATCAATGTTGGTGTTACTAGAGCCAAAGAAAATTTAATCGTGGTAACGGATAAAAAAGCAATAGATATATTGTCAAAAAAAGATGATGATTTGTACGCACTAATTGATTATGTTGAAAAAAACGGGACCACTCAAATATCACAAAGTGCAGTAAATAAACTTACCATTGGATTTTCTAATAATTCAAAATTTGAAGATGAGTTTTATATAACCATGCAACTTTATTGTTCTATACAAGATGTTAGGTTTGAAAGGAATGTGAAAGTTACCACTGTATTTCCTGAAGAAAGAAAAAATGACCTCGTGAATAAAAAAGAGTTTGATGGTGTACTTTATCAGAAGGGTGTTCCTAAGGTAGTATTTGAAATAAATGGCAGGGAACATGCTAATAATAAAAAAAGAATAGACTCTGATAAAATTAAAATGGAACTCCTAAAAAGCAAAGAAATCCAATTAATTGTAATACCAAATAATTATGTAAAGCACTATGAATTTATTAGGGAATTACTCATTAAAATTAAAAATGGGGCTTATCAAAAGTCGCTATTTGAAGGATATGATTCATAAATGATTCTAAAAATAATTAACAACAAAATAACATACTTGTAGCCCATGGAATGGAATGAAATACCCGAAATAAACCTATTTTCAGACGGAGGAGCAGAACCTAACCCAGGCAAGGGAGGATTTGGTGTGGTAATGGAGTATAAAGGCAAAAAAAAGGAGTTTTGCCAGGGTTATGAATTGACAACGAATAATAGAATGGAGTTGATGGGAGTAATTTTTGGTTTGGAAAGACTTAAAACGAAATCTATTGTAAATGTATATACCGATTCACGTTATGTGATTGATGGAATAGAAAAGGGATGGGCAGAAAAATGGAAATCCAAAAACTGGCATCGCAAAGGGTCTGAAAAGGCTGTTAATTATGATCTATGGGGCAAATTATTAACCCTAATTTCAGCTCAAGAAAAAGTGAAATTTAATTGGGTTAAGGGACATGCTGGTCATACTGAAAATGAAAGATGTGATCAGTTGGCAAATTTTGCTTTGAATGGTTCTGATTTATTAATTGATGCGGAATACTTAGCTAGTCACTTGAATAAGGAAGAAAAGATTGAGAATAAACAGAGTAATTCAAGTAAACCTAAAGTAAATGCTGATGGTGATCCTTGCAGAAAATGTGGTACGAGCGTGGTTCAAAAATCTTCCAAAAATAAAAAAATAAAGCCTGGCCAGACACACTATTATGAATATGTACTTTATTGTTCTGGTTGCAGGACTATGTATTTGGTTGATGATGCGAAAAGAGATATTGTAAATCAAAACAACCTACTTTTTTAGTTGATGTAGACTAGACATGCCTTGCATTAATAAATATAAATAAAATGAAAACACTAAAACTATCTTTAATCTTTTCTCTAGCCATTTTTCTTACACAGGCATGGAAGCCAATACAACCATCAAAAGGATTTGCAGAAAACGCAACAGACTTGTTTATTTTCCAGAACGGTGTTGAAAGACCTGTTAGCGGTTTTGAGGAAACAATTGAGGTGGAGAGAAAGGAATTCTCCTTGAGGTTTTTTAATAAAAGATATGATGCCGAAAATGATAAATTCTACTCTGCGCAAATTGCGGCTTTTATTGATAAAGCGGAATTTGATATGGTAAAGGTTGGTATGGCAAAAGCCGACTTACCTTGTTTTATGCCTGGTTCGGGCATGGCGCCTAGTAAGAGCGGAAAGTATGAATCGCTCATATTTAAAAATAGTGCTCATCATTATACCACCTATGAAAATTCTGAGAGCAAAAGGCTCAAGCTTTTGGAGGAAAAAGGAGATTTTTTGAAGCTTGAATTTGAGATTGCCTCATTGTATTATGATGAAAAGAAAGTTAAGATAAAGGATACCAAATTGACTGAATTTTACATTGCTTTTTTAATCGATGCAAATCTCAATGGAATGATCGACGAAGGTGAGTTGCATAAATTGAATATAAAAATAAACTAAAGCGTTTAATGACTCTAATTTGAAGGCTGAAAGAGGCTAATTACCTCAATTCAGATAGTTGTTAACTTGGATTTGGTTCAAACCGAAAATGGAAATTATTAAATAATTCCTATTTTGGTGGCATACGCAGTCAATAGCATTTTTATATTTATTGATTGAGGCGAAAACTGGTTAAGTTCATGAAATGTACTTTGCAAGAAAATTTAAAGAACATCAACCCTAATAATCTCCTCTGCGGTTCTTCTACCGCTTTCCATGGCTCCGTTTATGGATGCTTGAATTAGGTGGTCGCCGCAGTAATAGATGCCATCTGTAGCGGCTGAGGTGTATTTATTTTGGAAGTCGATAATGGGCAATGCCTCTTGAATTAAATAGGATTTTACGAGTTTCCAAGTGGCTACTTCTTTGCCAAAAAGGGATGTTAAGTCAGCGAGGAAGGCTTCACTATCTGGGTGAATGCCGTTGGCGGAGACCGATATTAATTGCTTGCCATTTAAAGCGTAATTGGGAGCAACATGGCTAATAAATACCACGTTGTTGATGACGCGATTTTTGTTGGCATTCAATATTACATGTTTGGTGTGTATAGGTATCTTATCGGCTTCAAAATATTTATTGGTTACGGTATGGTACTTTACCTCTTTGCTGCAGTTGTATGCCACAACTACTTTATCGAAGATTTCTGTTTTACCTTCACTTGTGCTTACAGATGTAGCGTTGTAGGCCAACACTTTTGCATGGTAACGTATTCGGTCTGAACCAATGGCTGCAATCAATTGTTTTGGAATGGCTTCCATTCCTTCTTTTGGCAATGCGGCTCCTGCTTCTGCAAACATTTTAAAGGTAAATTGCAACATTTTACTATCTGTTTCTAAAGTGTTTTCAAGAAACACTCCTTGGTAAAAAGGAATCCAAAAATCGGCTATAATCCTTTCACTAAATCCCAAGCTTCGCAGGTATTCTAATGAACTCATCTTGGTAGACCTTTGGAAAATATGTTCTACGCTTAAGTGACTCAAGGTGTATTTTAATTTCAATAAAATGAACTTGTCAATTAAAGAACCTGGGCCATAAAGCACTGTTTTTACAAGGGCTGATAATCCATTTTCTGGATCATAAAAAGGGATTTGTTTGTGATTTTTAAAAATCAATGATCCTTTGTGAAAGCGCTGCAGTTGCAGCTTATCGTAATCTAATATCCTTTTTGTTTCGGGGTAAGCAGGTAATAAAACTTGAAAGCCCCTGTCAAATTGAAAGCCATTTAGTAACTCTGTTTGCAATTTTCCCCCTGCCCTTCCCGATGATTCAAAAATGGTGATATCGTACTGCTCACTTTCTTTTAAATACCAAGCGCAAGTAAGTCCCGACAAACCCGCCCCTATGATTGCTATCCTTGTTTTCATGTCGCTCTTAAATTGCAGGTAAATCGTATTTTTACCATGTAACACAAACTAAACGCTTTTGCAGGTAAATTGTGTTTGGTTATAAGATTTAATCCAATTGCATGACAAACGAGTTAGCAAAAAAACAATTAACCTTTGCGATTTATTCCCAATCGCAAACTAATAATATTACTCATGCCCATTAAGCCTTGGTTAAACGCATTGCCTAAGGCATAATCTATAGAAAGGCTTTTTAATTGAATACCTATGCCAAGACTTGGCATGCCGTTTAATGTTTTCTTTCCAGTAAAATCTGTTACCCTTTGCAAAGTGCTATAGCCACCTCTTACGAATAAAAAATCATTGTAACCCAATTCTAAACCTATGCGTGGATCTATATTAATAAGCTTACTACTGATTAAAACATTGCGCTGACCATCTGTTGTAAAATCTAAATTAAACTCTGGCAAAATGGTATATTTAGGATTATGCAAAGTAAATTTCTTGGCAACCCCTAAAGTAATTCTTGGCAAGGTAAGCTCCAATCCGCCTGTAGGAACTGTATTTCCGGCAGCTATTAGTTGCTTTTTGTCTTGCTCACTCATTTTGTAACTCCAAGCATTAAAGGTAGTAGTAATGTCTCTAGCCATAACAGCAAAATGCCAATCATCTCTGGTATAATTAACAGAGGCATCTAATCCAAAACCCCAAGCGCCTCCAAATTCGCCAACTACCCTGCGAATTATTTTTACATTACCACCTACATCTAAGCCTTCAATCTTTGTTTTGGTTGCGTACGACCCAACAAAGGCATAATCCACAGCAGAAAAACTGCGTATCAAAGAGTAGTTTATTTGCCCATCTTGCATAAGGTATAAGGTGTTTGGAATGCCATCTACCCCAAACCTAATGAAGCTAATTGCACCCACAGCATTTTCGCTCAGTTTAAAACCCACACTGCCATAATCATGCTTGGCTATACCCGCAAATTGCTCATTGTGCATGAACGAAATTTGCAAATTGTCTTTCATTTTCAATAGGCCTGCTGGATTCCAATAGGTAGAAGTAACATCGCTGGTGGTAGCAATAACAGAACCTCCCATGCCCATAGCCCTGCCTCCTACCCCAATATTTAAAAACTCATTGCTATACTTTAGCACCTGGGCCATTAATCCATTCACAAG
>CAMCJW010000128.1 GCA_945875195.1 Chitinophaga pinensis
TTGGAAACAAGGCCAAGAAAAAATTAAAAGAAAGCGCCGAGGCCCTGGTATTGATATCACTTTTACCAATGTTTCTTAAAAAAAATTCCAATACTGCATACAAAGAAACCTCTTTGTTTCCGGGCATACTTATAGCTGCTGTTTTTTTATACAGCCACCTAAGAGGTTTTCCCAAGAGTATCTTTTGACTTTTCATAACCCTATAAAAATAAGCTTAAAGCTTAAAATATTCGCTTATTTTTTCAATTAATATTTTAGGACTACCACAAGGTCGGCCTGTTTTCATATCTATGCAAACCAAAGTGGTTTCGCCCTCATTTAACAATACACCAAGTTCATTGTATACTGCATAAAAAAACTGAATACGCACGGAAGGCAATTTTTTGATGGTGGTTTTTATGGTAAGCAAATCATCGTATTTGGCAGGCTTATGGTACTTGCAATGGAGGTTCAATACAGGCATCATGATGCCATTGTCCTCAAACAACTTATAGCTCAAACCTATTAACCTTAAAGCCTCTACCCTAGCCACTTCATAATAGGTAGCATAATTGCCATAATACACATAACCCATTTGGTCGGTTTCGGCGTAGCGCACACGCAAAGTTGTTTCTGAACTAAACATATTGTTTCAAAGCCATTTCGGCTATGGTTGATCCTATACTTAAACTCGAAGTAGCAGCTGGCGAAGGCGCATTTAAAATATGAATGGCATGTTGTTCTTCAATGATTTTAAAATCATCTATCAAACCACCAAACTTATCGCAAGCTTGCGCTCGCACTCCCGCTTCGGCAGGTATCAAATCATCTTCTTGTACTTCTGGAATCAATTTTTGCAAAGCTTTGGTAAAAGCTGCCTTTGAAAAAGAGCGGTGAAATTCGCCCAAACCTGTTTTCCAATATTTACCCATTACCTTTCTAAATCCCGGCCAAGCAAGCGATTCAAACATTTCTTGCAAATCCACATCACTCATTTGATAGCCTTCTCTTTTAAAGGCAAAAACGGCATTCGGACCAGCCTCCACTCCACCATCAATCATGCGGGTAAAATGAACGCCCAAGAATGGAAAATTAGGATCAGGCACAGGGTAAATCAAATGCTTCACCAACGAACGTTTTTCGGGCTTGAGCATAAAATACTCGCCCCTAAAAGGTATAATACGTGTATCAATATTTTTTTGGGTCAAACCAGCAACCTTATCACTATATAAGCCAGCGCAATTGATATACATATTGGTTTCAAAATTGCGTTGAGCGGTAATAACGGTAGCCATAGCCGGCGATAAGTGAATATTCTCCACCTTATGCCCAGTATAAATTTCGCCGCCCATTTCTTGAACCAATTCAGCTAATTTTTCGCAAACGGCGGTATAATCAATGATGCCAGTGTAAGGAACCTGCATGCCAGCAACCACACGCAAATGGGGCTCAATTTCTAAAGCCTCCTCTTGGGTAATCATTTTTATTTGGTTCAAACCGTTTTCTAAACCTCTTTGGTATAATTTGTTGAGTTCACCAATTTCATCATGTGAAGTAGCCACCACCAATTTGCCGCACAACTCATAAGGAATGCCGTAAGTATCGCAAAATTCGATGAGCATTTGATAGCCCAAAATACAATTTTTGGCCTTTAAACTACCCGGCTTATAATACAATCCACTGTGAATTACCCCGCTATTATGGCCAGTTTGGTGGGCAGCCACGGCATTTTCTTTTTCAATTACGGCCAGCTTTAAACCTGGTCTTTGTTTGAGCATTTGGTAAGCAGTGGCAAGGCCAACAATTCCGCCACCAATAATCACATACTGGTATTTCATGAAACTTAAATCAAGCTGCGAAGATAGCAGAAATTCTAAATAGCTATTGGCGTGTTTAATTAAAATTATTCGGTTTGAACCGAGGAATGTTTTACAGGAATTTTTGTTGTGGATTATAGGATCTGAATCTAAGGAAGCTTCGCCAAAATGCGCACCATAATGGAAAATATTTTCGTTTTTTGGCCTTTTGATGGAAAATAATGTTGATTTCGCGCTCAAAAGGTTACAATAATGGAATAAATAATACATAAATCGCAGTAAAATAGACCTAATACCTTTAAAAGTCCAAACGACAAAATGCTGAATAAACACTTTATAATGGAAAATATTTTCGATTTTTAGCCTTTTAGTGGAAAATATTTTGTAATTTTGAATTTAAACGGATGGATAATGGAAAATAATTTACCACTTCACTTCCAAGAAGTAATTTTTGGGTCGCAAGACCCAAAGGTCTCCAATCAAATCTCAAAACTTCTTAAGGAAGGTATTATCAGAAAGATTGCTCCAAGGTTATACTCGCCCAATTTAGTAGAACCCATTGAGGAAATCATCAGAAGAAATCTTTTTCAGATTTTAGGAAATCTATACCCAGGAGCCTTGTTAAGCCATCGTTCAGCATTTGAATTTCAACCAACAAAAACAGGACAATTATTTTTAACCACCACCTATACAAAAAAGGTAAAGTTGCCTGGCCTTACACTCCATTTCCTTGAAGGGCTAGCGCCTATTGAAGGAGACAATAAATTCTCAGGTGAATTGTATTTTTCACAAAAAGCACGTGCCTTTTTGGAGAATTTACAAGCAACCAAGAAAATAGGAAGTGAATCAAAATGTTTGAGTTTACCAGAAATTGAAGAGCGATTAGAGCAAATCATTAGGGTAAATGGCGAAGATGAAGTTAATAAATTGAGAGACCAGGCAAGAGCTATTTCACAAAAGTTGAATTTGATGAAAGAATTTGAGAAGTTGAATCAATTGATTAGTGCCTTACTAACCACTAAGACTTCAAAAATTTTACTTTCACCCTTAGCAAAAGCAAGAGCCTTTGGTAAGCCATATGATCCTGTAAGGTTGTCTTTATTTGAAACATTGTTTCGAGAATTAAAGAACACTGAATTTCCATATTGGGAGGAAAAAAACACTACCCCTAAATCATTTAGAAATTTTGCATTTTTCGAAAGTTATTTTTCCAACTACATCGAAGGAACTGTATTCGAAATTGAGGAAGCAAAAAAAATTATTCGAACAAATAAGCCACTTCCCGCAAGAAACGACGACAGTCACGATGTATTAGGAACCTATCAGATTGTTTCTAACCTCAAGGAAATGCAGATTACTCCTACCACTCCAGAGGAGTTTCTGAAAATCCTTTGCTTCAGACATTCCATACTTTTGAGTGCAAGATTGGATAAAAATCCTGGCCTTTTTAAAGACAAAAATAATTTTGCTGGAAGTACCTCATTTGTTGATTTTAATTTGGTAAAAGGTACATTGATACAAAGCTTCGATTACTATAAGGCTTTAGATCATCCATTTTCAAGAGCTGCCTACATCATGTTTGTGATAAGTGAGGTTCATCCGTTCTTAGATGGAAATGGCCGCATTGCACGTGTAATGATGAATGCAGAATTAGCACAAGCTGGTCAATCTAAAATCATCATACCAACAATATTTAGAGAGGATTATATGGGGGCGCTAAAGAAACTTACGAAGCAAGGAAAATGCGACACCTACATCAAAATGTTAAGTAGAGCGCATGAATTCAGTGCCAATATTTATGATGAAAAAATGGATGATATGCAAGAATACCTTATAAAATGCAAAGCATTTATTGAAGACTCAGATATTATTTTAAAAATTGCACCACGTTAAAAAATGATTTTAATAAAAAATAAACCAAACACCTAAGATCAATTTAATTTAATTAAATCGCATGAAAAGAATGGAAAAGAGCTATTCAATCAGCAATTATGATAACTTCATGCAAATATTAAATTTTTCATTGATAGTCAAAAAGAAGTAATTATTAGGCAAATCTTAGGCAAATAAAAAAGGGTTCCAAACTTCGACAGCTTGAAACCCTTTATTTTGTTGGTGGAGGCACACGGGTTCGAACCGCGGACCCTCTGCTTGTAAGGCAGATGCTCTGAACCAGCTGAGCTATGCCTCCATTTTGAATGCGTTTCTGCTCTCAAGGGGAGTGCAAAGATAGGTTTGCAGGTTAAAAATCCAAGTGAATTAATAAAATAAAGGATATAAATCTGCTGAGTTGCCTATTTTTACTCATTATCAGTAAATTAAAAATACTAATCTTCATATAAATTTTCTTCCCTTTCCTGCAATTCGCGCTGTTTTCGTTCTGCCTCTATCAATGCCTCAGTACCATTGTCTTTAAATTCTGTCTGATTTTTAATGTAAGAATCATTTTGATTAGATGTTTTAATGATATAACTGCTAAACAACCTCTGCTCAAACCAATCGTCGTAACTCAATTCTGGCGAGTTGGTTTGTCGGTTAAAGACCATTTTGTCGACCAAAAGATGGCGCAAATCTTTTTCATCTTTGCTGTAATATTTCAACATACATAAGTCTTGCCAGCCAAGATTTACCCCTCCCAAACGCATTTCATATTGTGGGGCAATAGAAACAATTCTTACATAGTATTGCGAGCGTGTTTTATCAAATATCCAATCTTCCACTACCCTATACTTTTTAATTCGCTCAGCCGCATTAAAAGGATCTACCATTAATTCAGTTGTGGTAAAACTTGGATCGTTTGGATCAGTAACAACTTCTATGAATTGAGAGTCGGTACCCAATGATAAAAACTTATTGATACTCATTTCACTGCTCATTTCATCATTTTCATAAGGTGCAATTTGTCCATTTTTAACGGCATCATAAATAATAGTTGCCAATGGATTTGGAGGATAGCCCATCACTTGATTTTGTTTCTCTCTAATATCTATGATTCTTTCAACCCTTTTAACAAACATCACATCAGCTTCTTTCAAAAATGGCCAAGGAACCACCTTGCGGTCCTTTACCTTGTTGTGTACATAACTAAAGCCAGAGTCATAAACACTTTGAGAAATGGCAAGCGTAGGCAATACAAAAACACCTACCCATAAAAATGAATTTTTCATAGCAGTAATATTAAAAGGTAAAAAAAGAGAATGGAAAACTGATTATTAAACGCACATATTTAAATTCAAGTATGGTTTGACCCAATTATCATAAAGTTTAAGCACAAAAAAGGCCACTGCAAATTGCAATGGCCTTTTCTATAAGTTAGGAGATATTAGTACTCCCAAAGATCATGTTCTTTTTCAAACAATTCGTTTTTGATACGCTCACCTTCCAAAATGGCTGCAACACCATTGTCTTTAAACTCTGCGTAATCTTTGATATACATATCTTGCTGGTTAGCTTCTTTAACAACATAGCTGCTAAATAACCTCTGTTCGAACCAATCATCATAGGTTAAACGAGCTGCATCATTTTGGCGATTGAATACCTCAAAATTGATTAAATAATGGCGTAAATCTAAACCATCGTTTGAATGGTATTTGAATACACATAAATCTGCTTCACCTAAATCTACACCACCTAAACGCATATTATATCTTGGAGAGATAGAGATGATACGAACAAACATTTGAGAATGCTTCTTATCAAAAATCCAATCTTCCACTATCCTAAACTTCATGATGCGCAATTCTGGCAACATTGGATTTACAATAGTATCTAAACGTGTAAAAGTAGGATCATTAGGATCAATAGGAACATCAAAGTATTCTGTATCTGTACCCAATGATAAAAACTTTTCAATTGACATTTGAGTTGACAATGAATCATTTTCATATGGCGTTAATTTACCATCTCTTACAGCATTATATAAAATAATGCTCAATGGGTTTTTAGGCCAAGCCATTGGTTGATTTGCTTTTTCGCGGGTATCTACAATACGAACCACACGTTTGGCGTACATCACATCAGCTTCGCGCAAATAAGGCCAAGCCACAACTTTACGTTCAGTTACTGCTTGTCTGTTGTAGATGAAATCATCATACACTCCTTGAGCAAAGTTGCTATAAGAAAGCAATAACAAAACAATGATACCTAATAGTTTTTTCATTTTTATGCGTTTCTATTGTTTATTGTCTAACCTCTAATACCAATGAGGCAGGAATTGGAACTGCACCAGCAGGCCCTTTAGCTTTAATGTTCATCAAAATGATACGATCGCCAGGGCGTGCATTCATTAAGATTGATTTTGCACCAGCAGATAAAGTTTCACCATTACCATTTTCAACTCTAGCACCACCATTTTTAGGTGCATAAACTAGATTCCAACTAATGGGTGTGAATTTTACTCCTTCAAATGCAAAGTCTTTTAATACTGTTAAAACGAAGTTCGACGATTTTAATTGTCCCATAGATACCGAACCTGATTGCTCAATTGAACCCAATTGTGGCATAGGTTTTGGGATTTGACGTACACGGTATTTGGCAAAACCCATAGTTTTACCCTCTACACCAGCAGTAATGGTTACTTCTCTTACAGAACCGTCAACTGTTAACATGTATTCGCCACCACTTCCAACTTTACTTAATTTACCACCATCGCAACGAACATCAACTTTATTGGCTGCAAATCCTGGCACAGAAACTGAAATTGGATTATCTAAACCAATGTAAACCACATTCATTTTAGTTGCAGAGATAACTGCTAATGGCGCCAAGGCAAAGAATGAACCTTCTTTTTCATACGTTTCTTTCTTTCCACTTGAATTGGTTGTTGTAATTACCGCTTTGAATTTGTTTTCACCTTCTCTGCTTGCAGTTACTTCGTATTTACCAATACCACTTTCATTTTTCAATTGATTACCATTTACTGAGATACTAGCTTCTGATCTAGAGCTAGAAGCAGCCAAGAAAATCTCTGCTTGGTATTTATTACCTAAAGTAATGTTTGTACCATTTACAGGAATAATCTGAGGTGTTAATTGATCAATAATCATTACATTTTCAGTCAATGAACCTCTCAAATAATCTAGGATTTGTGATTCTGTGTTTTTGATATCGTTCTGTGTTTTCGACATCAAAGCTACCACAGCAGCTAAAGGCGTATGTTCAAACATTTCAGATTCCCAAGTTTGGTTTGAATTCTTTGGATTTTCTGTGTTAAGGTCACTCTTAATGATATCTCTTTTATCTGCAGGCATAAGGGCTAATAAATCAGCTTTGATTTTATTAATCTTAGCTTTTACTTCCTCACCTTTCTTTTGATTGATCATTAAATTAGCATGCAATTCAATATTACTTGCTTGCGCTACTTCTTCTTCAGGGTTACCATCTTTACGACCACCAGCTGTAGTTATTAATTGTTCTTTTAAATCGGCAAAATACTTTACACCTTCGTCGGCGATTTTCTTTGCTTCAAGAGACTTATTAAATGCTGCAGTACCGGTAGGGTCGGTAGGAATATCTTTGTGATATCTAGCTATAGCTGCAAGGGTATTTACATTCTTTTTATCGATGTTTTCACCCGCTCTATCCATGCTAATTTCCACCATGTGAAAGGACTTCAAGATTTCAGCTGATACGTTTAGCGCTAACAATGCTGTTAACACCAAATACATCATGTTGATCATCTTCTGCCTTACTGTTACTTTACCACCACTCATGTTTTACTGTTTCCGTGTTAAAAGGTTAA
Source organism: Chitinophaga pinensis (assembly GCA_945875195.1). GTDB lineage: Bacteria > Bacteroidota > Bacteroidia > UKL13-3 > UKL13-3 > B1. The sequence goes on from CAMCJW010000128.1 coordinate 7,537, forward strand.
TTTCGAATTAATTACCGCGAACGTTCATTGCAGCAAGCATGTTGCCATAAACGCCATTCAATGAAGATAGATTTTTGTTTAATTTATCCATCTCACCTTTGAAATGCTCTGCATTTGCATTGGTATCATTTAAAGTACTAACTACTTTAGATAATCCACCAACAAATTCATTGATACCTTTCAAATGATTATTTGATTCAGAAATTTCTAATTCATAGATTGAATTCAATGAAGCTAAATTCTTAGTCATTTTTTCAATTTGTGCACCGTACTCACGTGAACCTTCAGAGGCATTCACTAAACCTTCCATTGCATTCACTGCTTTGGTATAAGTAGTATTAATACCAGTAAGTGATTCTGCAGCAGCTGTTACATTCTTGGT
>CAMCJW010000129.1 GCA_945875195.1 Chitinophaga pinensis
GCTGAACTTGCCAAGGAAATGGAAACTTCCTTCAGGACTTTATTACAAGAAAAATTAGAGAAATCTAAAGTTGCAAAACCAGCCAAAGTAAAGAACTTTGTTAAAGATATTTGGGATGATTTTAGACCCGCCAAACAGGAAGATTTTGACCAATCTGTTGCCACAGGTGTGGATGGGAAATTATTTACAACCTTAGCAGAATTGCTAACCAACATACCAGAGGGCTACAAGGCATTTAGCAAAATAGAGAAGTTGATGAAAGACCGCAAAGCCATGATTACAAATGATAATTATGACTGGGCAATGGGCGAATTATTAGCTTACGCCACGCTAAGCAATGAAGGTCATAGTGTGCGGATGACAGGCCAAGATTGCGAACGTGGAACTTTTAGTCACAGGCATGCAATCATTAAACAAGAAGATTCGGATCAATCATATAACACTTTTGATAGCTTAGGAGAACACAAAAAAGGCGAAGTATACATTCACAATTCATTGTTGAGCGAGTATGCTGTTTTAGGATTTGAATATGGCTATAGCATGGTAACTCCAAACGACCTTACCATTTGGGAAGCGCAGTTTGGCGATTTTGCAAATGGTGCTCAGATTGTCATAGATCAATACATTGCAAGTGCTACTGCCAAATGGAAAACATTTAGCGGATTAACCTTATTGTTGCCACATGGCTATGAAGGACAAGGACCAGAACATTCATCGGCGCGTATTGAGCGCTTTTTGCAGCTCTGTGCCAATTGGAACATGCAAGTTTGTAACATTACCACCCCAGCCAATTATTTTCATGCCTTGCGCAGGCAATTAAAGCGCAAAGACCATAGGTTGCCATTGGTGGTGATGACGCCAAAGAGTTTGTTGCGTCATCCGGCCTGTGTAAGTAAATTAGCAGATTTTACCACAGGCGGATTCCAAGAAGTAATAGATGATGTGAATGTAACTGTTAAAAATGTAAAACGAGTGCTGATGTGTTCTGGCAAAATTTATTACGAATTGCTAGAAAGACAGCAGGCAGAAAAGGTGCAAAATATTGCCATTGTAAGATTAGAGCAATTGTATCCAATGCCTGTTACGCAACTTACCGCTTTATATGAAAAATATAAAAATGCCGAGTTGTGTTGGGTTCAAGAAGAGCCAAAAAACATGGGCGCATGGCTGAACCTATTGCGATGGGATAGCAACCTTAAATTGAGAAGGATTAGCCGAGAATCTAGTGCTTCGCCAGCAACAGGCTATAGCAAAGTGCATGCAGCAGAGCAAAAGGTCATTATTGATGAAGCGTTTAGTTTGTAAAAACTTCTACATACCCAAAACCCCTTTTAGCTTGGCATAGCCTGTTTTGCTAATGGGCACTTTCATTCCGGAGCGAAGGATGACAAAATCTGGGGGATCTATTTTTTGAATTTCTTTTGCAGGAATAATATAAGAACGGTGCACGCGAATGAAATCTTTGGCATTTAAATGTTGCTCAAAGTAATTCATGGTTTTCTTTTTTAAATAAACTTGATTGGCTGTATGTATCTTAATATAATCGCCATAAGCTTCTAGGTATTGAATATCCATTAAAGGCAAAACAACAACTGCTTGGTGGTGTTTTACAACAAGCCTAGTTAGCATTTCTTCTTGCTCATTTGCCGACTCAACCAAGGCATCATAAGCAGGCCTATCTTGGCTGCTACCTAATTGGTTCATCATTTTTTCAATGGCTTTATGAAAGCGCTCTTTGCTAAATGGCTTTAACAAATAATCCAATGCATTTGCCTCAAAAGCCTTCATAGCATAGGCATCAAAAGCGGTAGTAAAAATAACGGCAGGCGGATTTTCTATTAACTCCAACATCTCAAAACCATTAATCTTGGGCATTTGCACATCCAAAAAAATCATGTCGGGATTGTGTTGTGCAATTGCTTTTACACCCTCAAATCCATCGCTGCATTCTTGCATTACCTCAATGTTTGAAAAGGCTAGCAAATACTCAACTACCAGCGACCTCGCCAAAGGTTCATCGTCGATTATAACACAGGTGTATTTTTTCATGTTTGTGGAATATTTATGCGCACTAAAAATAAATTTTCTTTCATTTCTATTTGAACCAAATCATTGTTGGCATATAACAAATAAAGCCTACGCTTAATGGAATCGATACCAAAACCGGTACCTGTATTTTGGGCATGGGTGCTTGGATCAAACGGATTAGAAATTGAAATTTGCAACCACTTTCCATCCATGCATTTTGATTGAATAACAATTTCAACTTCACCCAATGTATCGTATAAGCCAAACTTAATAGCATTTTCTACCAAGGGTTGTAACACCAAAACTGGCAACAATAATTTTTCGCAATTCTCATCTAGGATCACCACCGATTTTAGTCGGTTACCAAACCTTACTTTCTCAATTTCTAAATATAAATTTAGTTGGTACAATTCCTCTTCAAGGGTAATGAGTTGCTTTTCATCTTTGCGTAAGGTATGCCTTAAAAACTCCGACAACTGCTGAATCATTTTTCTAGCCTCCTCTGGCCTTGAACCCGCTAAAGAACTAATGGAGTTAAGGCTATTGAATAAGAAATGGGGTTGCAATTGTTGCCTTAAATTATACAGCTCTGCTTCTTTTGTAAACGACTCCGATTGCTGTTTTCTATCACCATCACTTTGCTGTTCTAACATATAATTGCCCAACCATTGAATTAAAGTAATGGTGGCAACCATTAAAATTTGATAACAAAAACGCAAGGCAATACTTTTACTTAAAAGTGATTGGTAGTCTGCCTCAGATGCATAAATATATTGTAGTGCATTTACAATGACAAAAGTATTACCAATTGCTAGTAACAATGCCCAAATTCTGATGTAGAAAAAATTCTCTTTAGAGGGTTGATAGTACTTTAATGTTATATATATAATAAAGGAAGTAAGTGCAAAAATAAAATGCGTAATAAAACTATCCACTACAGCAATTTTTGGATCAACACCAAAATCAACCAAAAGATAAATGTGCATCAACATCCATACTACCAAAAAGGAAGTAAAGGCCAGTATAATGCGCTTAAGAGATATATGATGAATCAAGTTTATGCCAATGCCAATTGTTGTTGAAAATTCATTTGTAGGTCTGCAGCTCTTGATTTAATGTATGCTTCATAATTGTCATCCTTTTCGTGCTCCGAAATACAAGCATAAAGTTCATCACCATCTGCCAAGTTTTCAATGATTTTTAAAAAAGGCACATCTACAAATTTCCAAAATATGCCATTGCCAGATTCATGGTCAACTTCATCTTCATTTTTTACACCCAACATACGTGCCTTTATAAATGCCTCATTGATGTCGCGTGCTTCAATAAAACAAAGCTGTTCATCAAACTGCTCTGCGGCATTTTTATTCATACAAACAATTTTATAAACTATTTTTGCTAGGTATTTATTCATTGGTTCAAGTATTAAATAGGTTATTGATTTTAATAGCTCTTAATGTCTATGCCACCAAAAACGCAGGAGCCTTCAATATAAAGAATCTTATCTTTTGACCTTTGCGCATCATTGGGTAGAGGACGCTTGTCTTCAATTCCGCCTAATACCACTACTACATCACTTACTACTTCCCAATTAGCTGGAATTAATAATTTGGTTCCTCCAAAAATATTATTGATTTCAAGTCTGGCACTACCAAGAATATCTGCTTGGGTTAAGTTTACCTCTGCCCCACCCATGATACAATTAATTTCACCACCTTTAAAATCTTTGGATAGTACATTTTTTTTAATGCCACCTAATACGGCAGTAACATCAATTTTGTTTTCGTTGGTTTCGCTTGCTATCGAGCATGTATCTTGCTCCATTTGTGCGCTATATTTTTCAAACCTCTTACCTTTAAATCTATTTAATCGAGCTGGCTTAATAAGCATCATGGCACCAAAACCAATTAACAAAATTGGCCAAAAAAACTCATGGATGCGAATAGCTGGGTAAAAGCGCTCCAGCATAAAAACAACACCTAAGCCAACTAAAATTAACCAACTAGGGTTTTTAAAATTATGCTTTGCACCAATATAAACACCCAATACTATCAAAAACATTTGCCAAGTAAACAACCAATCAGGGAAAAGTATACCCAGTTTGCGCGCAAAAAATAAGGAACCAGCAATAATGAGCACTATGCCACTGATGATTCTCCCACGCTTAAAATTTGCTTCACTAAAGTTTCTCTCGTCTTCCATATTTAAATAATTGATAACACAAAACTACTCAGGCTGAACCAATAACTCAATCGAAGATAGACCACTGGTGTTTAAAAATAGATGAAACGTAAGTAATCGTCGCTGAATTTTTATAAACGCCTCATAAACCCTAAGTTTGCAGCAAATTAAACCATGAAATTATTCAACATATTTGTAGGTATCATGGGCTTTTTCGGCCTTGTATTCCTTATTTCGCGCTTTTTTCCTCATAGTTACAGGATAGAAAAATCTATCACTATCAATTTACCTGTTGAACAAACCTATGCTTACCTCAACAACATGAAATATTGGAATGATTGGAGTCCTTGGAACAAAAGTATAGACAGTACAATGGTTGTTTTTTACTCCCAAGTTAAAACTGGAAAAGGCGCTACACAATATTTTAGGGGCAATTTGGTGGGTAATGGCAGGTTTAAAATTACCGAAAGCACTCCTAATGAAAAAATACAATTTCACTTATCACTCAATGGCGGCGAATTGGCCATTTACCAGACTTTTTACCTAAAAAATATTGGTGGTCAAACACAACTTAATTGGGTAGACTCTGGCGATGTAGGTAATAATCCTATTTACAGATTTATGCTTCCCAGCAAAATTAGTTCACAAGAACAAGGTTTTGAGGAAGGGTTGAAGACCATTAAGGAAGCAGCTGTCTCCTACACTAAAGCTTCGGCAACCGAGGGGAAGAAAGAATAGGTGATATGGGGAAGAGGAGATGGGGAGAGAGTGAAAAGTGAATCCCGATGTATCTGGAGAAAAACGTTTAGCATCGAATCCTGCCACTAAGGATATTTTTAATATAAGCCTGAAAGGCTTTAACAAAATAGCCCCGCATAAAATGCGGGGTTCAGCAGTTATAAAATATCACACAACCCTGAAAGGGTTGAATACATTATAATAAATACTTTTCATCAAACTCAATTTGATTTTCATTTAAAAATTGAATTAGCTCCTCCTTAACAAAATAATAAATCCTACATTTAGGATATTCAGCCTTAGATTATGCGATTCAACCCATTCTGGGTTGTAAATTATTGCATTTACTTTTTACCCTGCATTGTTATGCAGGGCTATTATTATTGAAGCCTTTCAGGCTTCTTACTTATAAATCTTTTTTGAGATATATGTTCGTTTAATTCTCCCGATGCATCGGGATTTGAATTGCGTTACAGTTTGCCGCTTTTTTTGAGCCAAACAAAGAAGAGAACAATGCTGAGGATAAAAAACATGTAGGCTTTGCCCTTTATAAAGTCTTCTAAAAAGGCAATTAGGAAGCCTATGACTAGAGACGCAATGGCTAAAATAAGCCAATTTCTAAGTATCCATTTATCCATTATTGCTTTAAACTAATAATACCCGAAATATTTAAAACTTTAAATTTGGTAAATTCTGTATTCGATTCAAATCCAGTACCTATAATAATTCTATCTGGTGAGGTAATGCGAACAAATTTATCGGAGTAAATGCGGTCTGTTTTTTCATCCCAAATAAGTTCCTCTGTTTTAAGTGTATCGCCTTTGTTGTTGATTACACTTACATCTTTTCTTGCAGTAATGGTCCTTTCTCGCTCATTTCTGATGGCATACTTGCTTTTAATATAACTATTGATTTTGCCCTCATTGCTATAAAAATAAGCGGTTATTCCGTCACGCATTTCTGTTTCACTTTTATTCTCAGTAGCATAACGCTCCAAAATAGGCGCAAATAATTTGGCTTTCAAAAAGCCACTATCGGTATAGCTAATACTCACATTTGATCCTACTTCAACAGGTAAATCTTTGGCAAGTGAAACTGCCTTGGCCAAATTTTCTTCCTTGGGACCGCATCCAATGACTAATCCCAAAAAAATGAACATACCTAACAAATATTTAATCATACCTGTAGCGATAAAACCACTTATCAGAAAAACTCACTCCTAAATAAATCCTAAAATAATTTTCTTGAACCAAGCCATTTTCAATCGTTCCTCTGCGCGCCAATTCAATGCCTACATTCACCTTCGACCTACTTTTAGCCATTGGCAAGCCCAACCCAGCTGTAAAAGCAACAACATCCACACCTGTGCCTCTAACTATTAAATTACTTTTTTCGAACCTACCTCCCATTCTGTATTCAATTCTTGAGAGGTAATTCTTGCTTTTAAAATTTGGGGTATAACTTCCTCCAAGGCTGGCACCAAAACTATTGCGCAATGAATCTGCCCCACCAAAACTCCTGTAGTTGCTCCATAAGGTACCTTTAATATCTGCTGCCAAAGTCCACATATCTCTCCTAGAAAAACTAATACCTGTTTTCCAAGACAGCGGCGATGTTACCGTTCCATTGACACCTTTTTCTGAAAAGATGGTGTCTTTAATGCCATTGATACTGCCAATTGGCAATGAGCGCAGGAGGTAACTTTGCTCTGCTTTTAAATCTATTTGTGGGGTCACAGTAGCACCAATTACCCAATCATAATCTTTGCGTAAATTACCTTGAGTTATTGAAAAAGTATCGTGTATTTGAACGCCTGCATCAAATAACCAACCATGAATATAGTTCGATTTATCTTCATTGATATTGAACATATTGTACTTAGTCGGAATTAATAATTGAGTGGTATTGGTAATTTCGCCAAAAAGGTAATTTGCATTAAACCCTACACTTACATTTCTATGCAGGCGCATGCCATAACCCATGTAAAATTTAGAAATGCCTCCCCTACCTACAAAACTATTGATGGCATCAATATTAAAAGTGTCTTGAGGCAATTTCACTAGTGATTTAATGTTATAACCCACCCCAGAAAAAGGCGTGGCACCAAAGGAGATTCCAATTCCACGTTTAGGTGAAATGGGTATGCCAAAATTAAAATAAGAAATCCATGCGTTGTCAACTGAAGTATTGGTACCAGCACCCTGAAAATTAGCAAAACTCAAAGTAGCGCCCGCCTCTATATTGGTAGTTAAAATAGATGAATAAGAGGCAGGATTCAACATATTCACCGAAAAAGGATTTCTTATTGCCTGGTTGGTTTGACCCATAGAATAAGTATTGGCATTACCTGGATAAATGATATCTCCTACACCAATAATGGAATAGGGCGATTTGGTAATATTTTGAGCCGATAAAAATGAAGCATTGCCCCAACACCCAATTAAAAAAATTAAAACCAGCCTTAGGGCGTTATTCTGCATTATGAGTCAATATTTTATTTAATCCGTACAACAATAGCTGTTCGTGTGCAAATATGCTTGTTTTTATGCTTTTTGCCAACACTTCTCCATCTCCCCCTGTAAGTAAAACCTTCAAATCTGGATTATTCTCCTGATAACGTGTAATTAAGTACTCTATTTCACCCACCAAACCAAAATAGGCACCAGTTAACAAACAAGTATCAGTAGACCTGCCCAAAAAATCGCTAGGTCTTTCCCATTCTGGTAAGGGCAATTTACCTGTAAACGCATGCATGGCATTTAAGCGCATGTGCAAACCTGGTGTAATATTTCCTCCCAAATACTCCTGTGACGAATTAAGTAAGTCGTATGTTACACAAGTTCCTGCATCTATTATCAAACAAGCATTATCAGGGAAAAATTGCATGGCCCCTGCTACCAAAGCCATTCTATCTGCCCCTAAAGTTTCTTTGGTTTGATATAAATTTTTAAAAGGCAATTTCAACTCTTTG
>CAMCJW010000130.1 GCA_945875195.1 Chitinophaga pinensis
AGGGTTGTTTGGTGAATCTAATAAAACTATGCCTTTTGGAGCTGTAACTTCTGCAACTTTAATAGATTTTCCAATTTCTAATAAATCGATGTTGATTTCAATAAAATCTGGTAATTGAGAAGGCAAACCCTTCACCCTTAATTTCTTAGCTTTTACAACTAATTTACCACCCGCACGAACACCCACAGAGTTACCAACTAACTTAACTGGGATGCCAATTTCTACCGCTTTATCATCACTTATTTCTAAAAAATCTGCGTGTAAAATTGAGTCATTTACTGGATGAAAACTGATGTCTTTTAAAATTGCTTTGTACACTTTTCCATCAATATCTAATTGCACTTTAAAGGCATTAGGCGTAAAAACCAATAATTTAAAATCTGGTTCGTACAAGAAAAAATGTACATGGTCTGTACCACCATAAATTACACATGGTACTTTACCTTCTGTTCTTAAGGCTTTTGTAGAAACTTTACCAACCTCGGTTCTGGCGTTTCCAAATAATGCTACTGCTTTCATTTTTTTATTCTATTAATTGTTGTTTTTATTGTTTTTTCTATACACAAATCTACTTTACCCAATTTGAGTTTAGTATCTGAACCTCACCAAGTGGCGAGGTCAATTTTTATTTATTCATATCAAATAAGCTGGAAATTGAACCATGCTCCGTAATGTTTCTGATGGCATCTGCAAAAAGTTGGGCCACAGACAATACCTTTATTTTTGAGTCGGTTCGAGCCAAAGGAATGGTATTGCAAACTACCAATTCGTCCAATACACTGTTTTCTATGTTTTCGTATGCTTTGCCGCTCAAAACAGGATGGGTACACATGGCTCTTACGCTAATAGCTCCTCTGTCTTTCAATAATTGGGCGGCTTTGGCCAATGTATTTCCCGTATCAATAATATCATCAACCATAAACACATCTTTGCCAGTAACATCTCCAATTAATGTCATTGAAGCAATTTCGTTGGCTCTTCTGCGCTCTTTGTCAACAATAACCATATCGCAACCTAATGCCTTTGCATAAGTTCTTGCCCTTGCAGATGAACCCATGTCTGGAGAAGCAATGATGATATTGTCTTTGCTCATTTGAAGGCTACGCATGTATGGCAAGAAAATAACTGCAGGATCTAAGTGATCTACAGGTACTTCAAAAAAACCTTGGATCTGCGGTGCATGTAAATCCATGGTTATAACTCTGCTAGCACCGGCAACAGTTAGCATATCTGCCACTACTTTTGAACCAATGGAAACCCTAGGTTTGTCTTTTCTATCTTGGCGTGCCATGCCAAAATAAGGAATAACTGCGGTAATATAATGAGCGGATGCCCTTTTAGCGGCATCTAACATGAGCAAAAGCTCCATTAAATTATCAGTATTGGCAAATGTGCTTTGAACCAAAAATACGTCGCAACCGCGAACAGATTCATTAAAACTTGGTTGGAATTCGCCATCGCTAAAGTAAGAGATGGTGCAATCCCCCAAGGGGATGCCATAAGATTTTGCTATTTCTTCTGTAAGGTACCTAGATTTGGTACCCGAAAAAATCTTTACTTCGTTTTTAACCGCCATAAGATCGTTTTTTTTAACACCCTTTCGGGTGTGGTGTGTGTCCCCAACCTGAAGGTTGGGGCTTGTGGTTGACCGACTAGGGCTCGAACCTAGACTCCTCTGAACCAAAATCAGATGTGTTGCCAGTTACACCATCGGTCAATTTGTGGGAGCGCAAAGGTAGCACTTTTCGATAAAAAGTAAAGTGTTTGCCTAATTATTTTCAAAAAACTACCTCTTTGTTGTTTAATCCTTGATTATGAAACACTTTTTAATGTGCGTATGTGCAAAATTTAGGAGAGCTGAACCTAAATTATTACTGATTTTTGTAGTATGTCTGATGTTTTCTGCGTAGGCCTTGTTTTTAGTCGCGACCAATATAGGTACCGAACTTATGCTCGTTTGTACGTGGAGGCATTGTTGCGTTTACAAAAGACAGTGGCAATTTTTTCGCCAAATTGGATTGAACTCAATAATTACTTACATACCCATTTTAGAGATCAAGCTAAGCGAATACATTGTTTTGCGGTTGATGAAAGTAATTCTGAATCGAATAAAGTAGCTAAAATGAGTTTTTTGTTGAGGCAGCTTGCCCTTAGTCGCAGATTGCACCAGGCAGAGCGCAGCATGCAAACAAAAATCGATTTTGTATTTTTTGCTCCAGTCGACGATTGGATCAAACCGAAATTTGGGAAAGGTCTCTTTGATTGGGCATTTCCATATAATTGGAGTGGTTTACTTATCAATATGCTGCCATATGAAGAAAACGGATTAAAGTTAAATGTTGACCCAAAATACGGAGAATCGGATTATTTGTTTACCTCCAAAAATTGCGTGGGGGTTTGCACCTTGAATAGGTTTAGCAGTGAGGCATTGAAAAGCAGGGTATATAAAAAGGTGGTGGTAATGCCAGATTTGAGTGAATTGGATTTGCCTGAAACAACAAGTAAAATTGCCCAACAGATTAGAAAGATGGCAAAGCATAAGATGATTGTTGGAACTATTTTGTTGGAGGAAGAAAACCCAGAGAATTTTTTGGCTTTGGCAAATGAAGCGCCTTTTGAAGAATATTTTTTTGTATGTGCTGGGAGTTTAGATGCTAGTTTTTTGAGTGAAAGGTCAAGAGATATTTTAAGCCAAATTCTAAGTTCGGGTAGAAATAACAATTACTTTATGTTGAATAACTTAGAAGAAAGTGAAGATATAAACGATATCCTTTGCACTTTTGATGTGTGTTATTTGAATGATGGAGATTTTCAATTGCCGCATCCGCTATTGACAAAAGCGGCACATTTTAGCAAACCAGTAATTGGCTCAAAACGGGATATGATAGGAAAATTAGTACAAACATTTAATACAGGAATAACGGTAAATGGCAGCGTAAATGAAAGTATCAATGCCTTGGCTACTATGCGCTATCAAATGCCTTTTGAGAAGAATTTTGATTTAAGCAAGTTGAAAAATTATGCTCAATTACAGAGCCAGGAAGCCTTGAGAGATGCTTGGGAGATGCTATTACTTTTTTAGTTAATTTTTTCTTTTCCATGTTAACTTCAAATGGTTTTATTTGCAGCTAAGAATCAAAGTAAAACCAAAAGACCAAACTTGACAATAAAATGTAAAATATGTGAATCGGATTCGGTTCAGCTTTTTAGCCATAAGATTTTGAATAAATATGAGGTATCTTATTATAGATGTCCTGCTTGTTTTTTTGTTCAAACTGAGGAACCTTTTTGGATTGAGGAAGCTTATCAAAATGCTTTGAATCCTGAGGATACTGGGTTGTTTAAGCGCAATGAAGAGTTCAGAGCCAAAACCTCAGTCTTGCTCTTTTTCTTGTTCAATAAAGGGGCGAAATTTGTTGACTTTGCAGGAGGTTATGGTATATTTACACGCATGATGCGGGATACGGGTTTCGATTTTTATTGGTCGGATAAGTATGCGAGTAATATGATGGCCAAAGGATTTGAGGCAAAGGATGGAGATTATTTTGAGTGTGTAACTGCATTTGAAGTGTTTGAACACATGGTAAATCCCAATGCTGAAATGCAGGATATAATAAAGGTTGCCGATGCCATTATTTTTTCAACAAGGCTTGTAGGAGAAACGCCACCGTCAACAGATTGGTGGTATTATGGTTTTAACCATGGTCAGCATGTTTCTCTATATTCAGAGAAATCTTTGCAAATTTTGGGAGAAAAATTCGGTTTGAACCTATACACGAATCACAGCAATTTTCATTTATTGAGTAAGAAGAAAATAAGCCCAGTAGTGTTTCAATTATTATTGAAGCTTTCGAAGTATGGATTGTATCCAATTATTAATTTCTTTTCTACTAGCAAAACAGATTCAGATGCACGTTATTTATTAGGCAAATAAACATGAGTGATAACACTAAAATCGATCAATATTTTAAAAATAGAACTATCAGCGAAGACACTTATGGTTCTTACAAAATTCCAAGATATTTAAGGCCTTATATGCCAAAAAACAAGGATGCTAAAATTTTGGATATTGGCTGCGGAATGGGTCAGTTTTTAGGCGTTTTGAAAGCAGAATCTTACACAAATTTAAAAGGCATTGATATCAATAATGAGGCCTTGGAATCTTGCAGAAAAAAAGGGTTAAATGTTACCAAAATTACAGACACAAGAGAGTTTGTTGTTGCTGAAAATGATAAATTTGATTTCATAATTATGAGTCATGTTTTGGAGCACATAGAAAAGGATGTAATTATTGATACGCTCATTCATATAAGAAAAAATTTATTGGCAGCTGGCGGCTCATTTGCATTAATGGTGCCTAATGGCCAATCATTCACTGGAACTTATTGGCGATACGAAGACTTTACCCACCATCTGGTTTTCACTGCCGGAACCTGCCTTTATGTTTTAAAGGCAGCTGGATTTGCATCCATTGAATTTATGGATGCAGATGGCACATCACAAATGGCATTTTGGAAGAAGGCAATCATTAAGTTCTTTTTAGGCTTTTATAAATTGAGAGAAGACTTTTGGGGTTTCATTCTTCAAACTTCTTACCACAAACCTAGTCCAAGAATTTATTCTTTTGAGCTAAAGGTATTGAGTAAATAAGGCCTTTTATTTAATTTCCTTTTAATAAAAAACCCGATTATTTCTTAATTTTTCCTTAACGAAGGTAAGATTTCTGTCTGTTTTTGTTATTAACCAATACTTTATTAAATTTGAGGTTGTGCTCGTAGTTTGAATGGCATTTTATGTTTCTTCAGATTAAAAAAACAATTGAATTTTGATTAAAATATTTGGTATGCGAAAAATAGTTTTATTAGTATTGTTTATGCTTTTATTGGCTGGCGATAGTTTTGGCCAAGCCTTCAATTGGGGCATAGGTAATGGAGCTTCCAATCAAGATATAACGCGTACTGTTGGAACAGATGCACAGAATAATGTTTACCAAGTAATATTTTATTCTGGTTCATTAACCTTAGATAGTGCAGGAACGCCTAAGGTTATCGGTAATTATGGCCTAAGAGATATTGCAGTAGTTAAATATAACTGTTCAAAGGTATTTCAATGGGCTATCAGAATTGGTGGAACCAATACTGATGGAGGCTTATATAATAATGCTGGATTGGCTTTTGACACTTCAGGAAATGTTTATATTCACGCCACTGTGAATGGAACTGTTAACATCACTGCTGCTAATGGAAGCAATCAAACACGCACTGGTTTTGGGAACTATGATGCCATGGTAATTAAGGCAACCTCAGCAGGTGCCGTTACTTGGATAACACAGTTGGGTTCAAATGGAACCGATGAGGCAGGCGCTATTTCAATTGATAGAGAGCAGAATATTTATATAACTGGCCAGTTTACAAGTAACGCTACAGTAACTTCAACCTCTGGCCCCAATGTTTTTGTGGGAAGTTTTGGAAGTGCAGATATTTATTTGGTAAAGTATGATGCTGCAGGGGTTCGGCAATACTCCGTTAGAGGCGGCGGAAATTTATTTGATAACGGTGTTGGGATTGATATTGATAGCAGTGGTAATGCCTATGTTAGTGGTGGCTGGGGCTGTTGTGGTAATTCATTTGTAAATTTTGGTGCAAACAACCTAAATAACACAGGTGGTTGGGGAGCTTTTTTAGCTAAGGCAGATGCATCTGGCAATTGGCAATGGGCTGTTGGTATGGGTAACAATGCCAATGAAGTTTTTGGAGATGTAGTGGTGGATGATGTGAACGATAGAATTTATGTTATTGGTCATTTTGATGGAAATACAACAATATCCAGTAGACTGCCAGGCGCGGGTGTTGCCTTAACAACTGCAGGGCTTTATGATGTAATTATTGCTTGTTATGATTTAAATGGTTCTATTCAATGGACAAGAAAAAATGGCGGCACCGGAAATGAATATGGTTTTGGAGCGGCTTTAGATTTAGATAGAAATCCAGCTTTTGCTGGAGAGTTTAATGGTACTACAAATTTTGGCGGCACCTCGCTCACCTCAACAGGTACAGGAAGTGCTTATTTTGCGAAGTATTCAAAAACAAATACTTTATTAAATGCCCAAAAAGTAGGTTCAGGCAGCTTTACAAGAGCATGGGATATTAGTTATGGTATTTCAGGATTAGCCTATTTATCTGGTTTTTATAATGACAGTATAGTAGTTGGAACAGATGTGTTAAGAAGTAACGGTGCTGAAGATGGCTTTATAGTGAGAATGCAAGACCTAGATACTAATTATATTGGAGCAACAAACACTAACTTAATCTGTTCTGGTGACACTTCTACCTTGTTTGTTTCAAATAAAGATTTTGGAACATTCACTTGGTTTAGAAATGATACCCTTATATCTGGGTCAACCAGCAATATGATTAAAACCACTTTGCCTGGAACCTATAAAGTTACTTCTTCAAATAGCTGTGCTGTGCCCACAACCTCTGCTAATTTAGTGGTTAATAGGTCTGTTTTTTATTCAGCTCCTCAAGTTTCGGATATCAGTGTTTGTATTGGAGATAGCGCCAAGTTTGATGCTACTGGCGCAACAACTTACAGGTGGAGGCCGGCAGCAGGGTTAAGCGATACTACTATCGCAAATCCGTTTGTTAAGCCTACAAGTAATACAACCTATTTCTTAACTATGTCTCAAGGACCATGTATTGCATTAGACACTATTGTGGTAACCTTACAAAATAATTGTTGCTTAACTTGTGCTTCACCATTTCAATTAAATCAAGGTGCAATTGCCTGTTATTCTTTTACAGGAAATGCGCAAGATGAAAGTGGTCACGGAAATCACGCAGAAGTGTTTAATGCTACACTTGCTCAAGATAGGTTTGGAGTGAATAATAGATCCTATCAATTCAATGGCTTTAACTCTTATTTAGAAGTACCCAATTCTTCCACTTTACAATCTCCTAGCACCAATATTACTTTTACCTTTTGGGCTAGGGTAACAAATTGGAATTTTAATGCTGGTGTTCAATACACGCCTATCCTAAGTAAATCAACTACAACAACTGATGCACAGTATAGAGCCATGATTAGAACCAATGGTGCCTATGCAATGGCTAATTCGCAAAGTTTTAACGGCGTTATAGGCTCTGTTACAAATGCGAATACTTGGTATTTCTTTGCAGTGAGTGTAAGTAATGATACCCTATATTATTATAGAAATGGTGCTTTGTTAGGCTTTGCAGTTGGTTCAGTTCCATACACTTTAAATAGCACCACACCCTTGCGCATGGGCAGAAATGATGTAAATACGCAAGTGTTTTTTAGTGGAAGGTTAGACGAGGTTAGGATTTATGGTAGAACTTTAAGTGCCGCACAAATTACTGCACTTTACAATTTAAGTGCTATTAATGGTTTACCTACTATTTCTGCAGGTGTAGATAAGAATATTTGTAAAGGCGATAGTATTCAATTAACAACTGTGGGTTCAACTGGTACTTATTTGTGGACTCCAAGTTTTAAATTAAGCAGTGATACTATTAAAAGTCCAAATAGTTGGCCAGATGTTACCACAAATTATATTGCCAGAGTTGAGGTGAGTGGTTGTAGAAATTATGATACTATTAATGTAAATGTAGTTGATTTTAGACCAGATATTGGAGTTGATAGGTCTATTTGTAATGGAGATTCTGCCCAATTAATTGTGGCCAACGGTGGGAATACTTTTGCATGGACACCAAATTATCGAATAAGCCCTACCAACAATGATACCATTAAAGTTTTTCCGCAAATTGATACCAATTATATAGTTACTACCAATAACGGATTGTGTTCTAGAACAGATACAGTGAGGGTAAGTGTAATTGTACCAACAATTAATGCTGGT
>CAMCJW010000131.1 GCA_945875195.1 Chitinophaga pinensis
CCCAAATCATTAATCGATCCTTTAATAAATGTCTTGGCATTACTACATACTGGTATCAAGCAGATACAAATTAGTATGCTAAATATTTTAAAAAAAGAACTTATCAAAACACAATAAATTTATTAATAAATTCGGAATTGTTCTTAGTTTGTAAGTGAAAATAATAGATACCGGGACTTAACGAGGAGATATCTATTAAATCTCCATTAAAGACTCCTGTTAAGAGAATTTGCTGGCCGAATACATTTCCAATACTGTATTTTGACTCAATTAGTTTATCATTATATCCAATTTTCAGTTTTCTCAACTCCTGAATGACGTGAAATGATAAATCGGTTTCTCTTATTAATTCCTTGCCTAATCCGGTTATTATGATACTTTCGGCATATTCGATGTAATCATTATAATCAGCATATGACTGAACTATTCTTGCGACATGCCATAATGATCCATTTACGTACCAATGATATAAAGTCCAGGGAGTTCCATTAGGACTATTATAGGAAATCCAATGAGATAAGGAATCTAGAACAATTATTGAATCTCTGTAAACAACATCAATCCTCTCAAGAATTGCAGGATAAGTTCCGGTCGGTAAAATGATACTACCTGATGCTACAACCTTTGTTTTTGTAGCATAATTTAAAATATGATAGACCGAATCAAAGTTTAAACCATCATACATACCTCTATACCTTTGAGTGCAGCTGCTAACTTGCGAAAATAAACTATCTCCGAATTTATAAGGAAATACCTTAGTTAGTTGATCAGGGCGAAACCGGCGTTCAAATTCACCAGCCCAAGGGTTAAAAGTCACTTTATCACCTAAGACGTACATTCCATTATTATCAATTCGATAAAATGCAGGACCCTCTTTATTATTATATTTTAAAGCTAATGTTGCAGACTCAAAGCTATCACAATTCAAAGTCTTAGGATCAATAAAATTGATGGTATCGAATCTTTCTTTCGGTAGTTTTGTAAAATCCCAAATATTGTTAATACCAAACTTAGAAAAACTATAATTGTTAAGCGATGATGTGTCATCATAAATTTCAGACATTACCATAGTTGAACCATACTTCGGTGTGTCACTTTGCCTCAAAATAACCTGACCTGATATGTAAGTTATTTGAGAGAAAAACAATAAAATCAGTGAATAAAATTTGATCTGCATTAAGCGATTAAAAAAACATTTGAAATTCATAGTCATTCGATTAATTCTTAACACATCTTACATTTAATGCAAAAGCTCTCCGTGCCATGCTTTGTTTCCAAATGTTTGAGAATGGATTAGTAGGGTTTGAAATATCTGCAAACTGAAACCATCTACTTTTTGCATACCCACCATTCGTGGAAGAATATGGCCCAGGGCCGATTGGAGCACCGCCTTCTCCTGTTGATGAATATGTTCCAGTCCAATACCAAGTAGACCTAGCACCTGAACCACCTGGTCGGTAATCCCAACAGCCATTTGCATTCGAACTTCCATTAAAACATGTATTGGTTCCAAATGACCAAACATAATATGGATTAGTAAAATTAGTGTAAAGCCAACCGATTCCATAAGCAGTTGCTGCATTAAAGTTATTAGGGCTAGAACCTCTAAGCGAATTCGCTATGGTTGCTATATCTGTATTAGTTCCCTTTAAACTTTCCCATTCATTATCTGTTGCAACATGCCAGCCGCACTCACATAGTAAGTTTGATGCTGTGGCAAAATCTCCTAAATAAAGTCCGCCATAACTTGAACAATTACTTGAGGAATTATTAAAACAATACTTTTTTACTGCGCTCGAAAAAGTGGCTGGATAGGATGGTTCTGATGCATTTGTGGGACTGGTAAAGGTAATTTGGGTACCAAAATTCAAGTTTTTTCCATACCAACACTTTCCATTAATTAGTGTTGTAGGATAAACATCATAAGGAGCACGTTGTTCTGTATAATTGGTGCCACATACATGCGAAGGGGTATATAAAGTCACCACCATATAATCAGGAGTTGTACAACATGGACCCTCCCATTTTAATGTGCAAACATTCGAAGTTCCAAAACAAAACCACGCATTCGCATTGGTTGATGTGGTTTTTCCTATTATGTTGTCAAAGTAATCACCACTTCCATTTTGACTATAAATAGTCCATTTTCCACCGGTTGTTGCCGTGGCAGCAAGTTGAACACAAGTGCTGCATGCCGGTGTTGTTTTGTCAATTCCAGCATTTAAAGAAGAGCCTGATAAGGTAAATGAAATTGTATTTGACCATGCAGAATAAGAAGTAGCTGTTGAACAGGATGCATATGTATATCTAAATCTGTAATAGTAAGTACCACTAGGAAAACATGTTGCCGGTGCTATTGGAAGGAATTTATTAGATGTGGTTAGGCCAATATTGATACCATTTATCGGTGTATAATTAACTCGGGTTGCTGGAGTTGTGCCTGTCCACATTTCTAAATAAATTGCTTGAACGCAAGAAGAAGGAGTTATTCCTGAAGGAATCGAACATTTTGCTGTTATCTCCGCACAAGTGGCAATATCAGGAGTAAGAGCAGTTAGGGCTGATCCTGTACACCCTGATGAGGGTAAAGTCGTAACAATTCTTTGTGCTGTACCACTCCTAATAATATAAGCTGTATTTGCTGATAAGCCAGTAAAGCTACCTAAAACAGGTAATGAGCTAAAAGAAGTTGTTGCAATAATTGTTCCAGGGGTACTTGCCAATGCAATTGTTGCTGATCCTGAAATCGGTGTTCCTGAACCCCTATATCCCAAAAAAGGGCAAAGTTTCATTGTGTACCAGTCAATTCGATTGCAATATGGCGTTGTGAAAATGCCTATACTAAAAAGTTCACCCAGAGTACAACAAACACATGCGTTAGAAATTTTTGAGTCAAACAGACTTAAACATATTATACTTATTAAAATAATCCTTTTCATAAATTCGTTGCTATTAAGATTTGATTTTAACCACTTTGATTGTTTGAGAAACTTGGGAATTCAATTCCTTAACTTTAATAAAATATACACCATCACTGAATGAAGAAAAATCAATTGTTACTTTCCTATTTGAAGAATATAGAAATCTTTGTGTAGCCTGTCCGTACATATCAAATACTTCAATCTCAAAATCATTTAGGTTATTTATATTCAAGTAAAGCTGATCACTAAACGGATTGGGGTATGCTGATAATATATTTAAGCCTTTATAATTAGGTCGGACACTTGTGAACTCATCACCTTCCTCCTCTTCATAAGTTAAAGTTATAATATTGGATTCCTGCGAACAATTATCATAAGATACTACATAATAAACGCCCGGATCAATTGCTGTAAATGTATTCCCTCCTTCCAAAACTAATACGCCATCTTTATACCAATGAACATATCCTTCCTCGATATTTGCCAATTGACTTAAGGGGATTGAAGGATTTGAAGGACTCAATATTGTGGTTGAAGAGGTAATTATCGGAACAACTTGGCTACCAACTGTAAGAATATTGGTTAATTTTCCACAAGCAAAAACAGAGTCTTCAATCCGAAAAGCTAAACCCATATATTGGCCTATGTTGGTTATGTTCAAAGTTCTTGATTCTTCACCCCTTAATGGTTCAAACTCTCCACTACCTGAATTGTACATTAGCCATCGAAAACTAATCTCACCATCATCAACCCCATTTAATTCCATCGAAATATCAATTGATCCACCGCACAGAGGCAAATTACTTGCTATGCTAGGTCTACCTATATTTAATACCCTAAAAGAAATTGTTTCCGATTCTTGTACTTCATCAATATTATTCTTAACAAGTACTTTAAATTTGACAATTAAATCCCTTGAAATATCAGATAAATCAGGTCCTAAATAATTTACTTCATTGGAAGACATCCATTCTGTAGTGCCTTCTAATAGACTAAGATAATTCTCGGCTGTTGGATCATTATAAATAAAAGTATAAGTATAAGGCCCAAGATCAACTAAATCACAAGGATTAACTGTGATGGTTACCGTACTGTTTTCACATACACGATCTGGTGTAGACAATAAAATTTCTGGGGGATGAACGATGATCATTTTATCAGCAAATAACTCATTATTTAATCCAAGATCTGAAACGGTAAACCTTAATTTAGAAGTACTTTTTATACTCGCTAAATTAAGCTTGTGATTTGGAATGGATGCTAATGAAGTTACAACCCCTTTGGCTATTACAACAAAGCCTCCATCTTCTTGTAACAACCAATGATAAACAAATGGAGTGTCAGAACCAATTGAAAGTGATGAGAGATTATTCACAATTAGATCTATACTATCAGTACTCCCAAAGCAAATATTTATATCATCACCTATATCTGGCTCAGTTTGACAATACGTGTTGGTTGGTAAAAAAAATAGAATGAAAAATGATGAAATGAAGAGGATTCCAAAATGGAGTGTTGTTTTCATATGCTTAGGTATTTAACTCAAACTTAAATTAATATTTTGATTTTCCAAAATTTAATCCACTGTTAATGATTATTAATTCCCTATACTACTTCCATTATTTAAATTTGGCTAAAACATCCATTAAAACGCGCCCGAAAAACCATCCTAAATTTTTTTTATCTGAAATTTATTAAATTTTTTAAAATTTAACCTGCAGATTTCCTGGAAAAATATCGACCCCCCTTCAGGTGGACTGGGGACTAGCGCTCAGAATCTTTGAAAATTATGATAATACTCTTTGCCGGGTATGTTTATGACCAAGAATAGCTAATTTTTTTTATGCCAGATTTGTTTACAACTATTTGTATTAACTTTAAAAGTTAGATTTGACAATTGAAATGATTTTTTTAAATTAATTACTGAAATTAAACTTTGCCCTTTCGGACAATTTCAACGTTTTCTCCACACTAATTAACTAATAATCAAAAATACAATAATAAGCTTTTGCAGTTTTTTAATATGTTCGCATAAGTTAAACCTAATAAAATTCAAATGAATTACAAGAAAATATTTGCTTCAATAGCTATATCAGCTGGTATTGTTAGTGGAATAGCCTTTATAAGCGAAAAACCATCCAAAGGAATTGATACCAATGCCATTGATAAATCTGTAAATCCTGGAGATGATTTTTATAGATTTGCTAATGGCAATTGGCTCAAAAATAACCCAATCCCAGCTAGTGAAAGCAGGTGGGGAAGTTTTAACATTGTGGCAGAAAGAAACAATGTTATTCTTAAACAAATATTGGAAGATGCTGCGTTAGATAAAACTGCAAAAGTTGGATCAGCAAAAAATAAGGTAGGTATTTTGTACCGCTTATTTATGGATACTTTGAAAAGAGAATCCCAAGGTATTAAACCTGTTTTAAAAGATTTAAATGATATCAATGCAATCCAAAACAAGGAGCAAATTATTCAAACAATTGCTCAGTTTCATCAAAAAGGCATCAGGTGTTTCTATGGTTTTTATGTTGGTCAGGATTTAAAGAATAGCACTTCATATATTACCTATATCTCACAAGGGGGGCTTGGTTTGCCTGATCGCGACTATTACTTAAAAACGGACGCAAAATCTGTTTCAATTAGAAATGAATACTCAAAACACATTGAAACCATAAGCAGCCTATATGGATTTGACGACAAGAAAATTTCTGCCCAAGCAGTTGCTTTTGAAACAGCATTAGCTAAGTCGTCTATGAATAGAACAGAAAGAAGAAACCAAGAAAAACAATATAATAAAAGGACCTTAAAGCAAGTTTTAAATGATTACCCTCAAGTTAATTTAGGTGGTTATTTTCAGTATTTAAAAGTTAGTTCATTTGATAGTTTGATTGTTTCTCAGCCAGATTTCTTTGTAACTTTAAATCAACTGATCATAGAAACGCCTTTAGAAGAAATTAAGTCCTATATGAGGTGGTGTTTAATGAATAATGCGTCAGGTTATTTAGACAGTAAATTAGAAAAGCAGAATTTTTATTTTTATGGAACTGTTTTAACTGGAACCAAAGAACAAAAACCAGTTTGGAAAAGAGGGATTGCCGCTGCAAATAATGTTGTGGGCGAATTACTTGGACAATTATTTGTAGAAAAAACCTTCACTCCTGCTTCCAAACAAAGGGTGAATGCGATGGTTGACGATATTATTGCAGCATTTAAAGTGAGGATCAATAACCTAAGTTGGATGAGCAAAGAAACAAGGGAAAAGGCATTGGTGAAACTGGCTTCATTTAATAGAAAATTTGGTTACCCTGATAAATGGAAGGACTATTCAGATTTAGAAATCAAAGACGACTCTTATATAGAAAATGTTTACCGTTCTAACGAGTTTGGATTTAAGGAAATGATAGCTAATTTAGGAAAGCCAATAGACAGAGGAAAATGGGGCATGTTGCCACAAACTGTAAATGCATATTATAGTCCAACCTTAAATGAAATAGTATTTCCAGCAGCAATTATGCAACCACCATTTTTTGATGCTTTGGCCGATGATGCTGTAAATTATGGCAGTATTGGTGCAGTAATTGGACATGAATTAACACATGGATTTGATGATCAAGGGGCAAAATATGGTGCCGATGGTAATTTAAAAAGTTGGTGGACTGATGAAGACAAGAAATTATTTGAGGCCAAAACCAAAGTTTTGGTAGGCCAATTCAATGGCTATTTTGTTTCGGACAGCCTCCATATAAATGGTGAATTGACTTTAGGCGAGAATATTGCAGATATTGGAGGATTAACCATTGCTTATGAGGCATATCAGATGAGATTGAAGAAAAACCCAGGTAAAACAATTAATGGCTATACACCTGAACAGCGCTTCTTTATTGGCTTTGCACAAATATGGAAAAACAATATTAGGCCAGAGGCTTTGAGGAATTTGATACTTACCGACCCACATTCACCGGGAGAGTACAGAGTATTTGGACCTTTAAGTAATATGCCGCAATTTTATGAGGCATTTCAAATAAAAGAAGGTGATAAAATGTACAGGCCAATTGATTCTAGAGCTAGTATATGGTAAAAAAGAACTTGATTTGTGCTGTTTTAGCATTACTATTATTGAGCTCATGTGGTGGAACGTGGATACCCATAAGTATTGACCAAACACTCGGAGAACAGAGTAAAGCTGAAATAAATAGTCGTGCAGATATTTTTCCTATTTTAGATGAAGCTGAATATCCTGTGCCCTATCAAAGATTAAACCTGATTAGGGATAAAATACTTTCATCTGGTAAAATAACCCACCAACAAGATTTTAATTGGGAAGTAAAAATTATTGAAGATGATTCGGTTTTAAATGCATTCTGTTTGCCTGGTGGATATATTTATGTTTACACAGGATTGATGAAATACCTTGATTCGGAAAACGCCTTAGCAGGCGTTTTAGCCCATGAAATAGCGCACGCCGATAAGAGACATGCAACCAAACAACTTATTAAAAACTTGGGTATTTCTTTTGTGCTACAATACGTTATCGGTTCAAACAATTCTGGTTTACTCAATATTGGTGCAAATTTGTTGAGTTTATCTTTTAGCAGAGCAGATGAAACCGAGGCTGATATGAATTCGGTAACTTATTTGTATCAAACTGATTACGATGCCAGAGGGGCGGCCATTTTTTTTGAAAAAATAAAAAAGGAGCAAAAAGAGGAAGGAATTACTGAATTTTTAAGCACTCACCCAAATCCTGATAACCGAATAGAGGAAATACAAAAGAAATGGAAAGAATTAGGTGGCAATAAGGGAAAAATTTACAAGGAAGAATACCAAAAAATGCTAGAAGATCTCCCCTAGTTCGGCATTGTTCCAAATACCCTATCCCAAAAAGGCGAACTCACTCCAAATGCCTTATTTCCTTGT
>CAMCJW010000132.1 GCA_945875195.1 Chitinophaga pinensis
GCTGAATTTACCATTACCAGGGGAAACAATGTTTGGGCAAAAGAAGATAAAGCAAATGACAATGAAACTACCATTGGTTTTTCGCCTGATGGAGGAGATAGTTTAACCTTTGATTATCCATATGGTGTAGATTCCTCAGCAGCTAAGAACTTAAATGCAGCTATTGTAAATTTATTTTTCTGGAACAATTTATTGCACGACGTATTCTTTAATTACGGCTTTGATGAAGTAAGTGGAAACTTTCAACAAAAGAATTTTTCGGGTAAAGGTATAGGAAAGGATGCTGTTTTAGCCGATGCGCAAGATGGTAGCGGTACAAGCAATGCCAATTTCTCCTCGCCAGTTGATGGCAGCAGTGGCAGAATGCAAATGTTTTTGTGGCCAACTTCAGGGGCTTCTAATGCGAATAACACTCTGGGTATTATATATCCTTCAGACGTTGCAGGAGTGTATTTTGGGCCACAATCTGTGGCCGGACCTAGGTTAACAGCCGAAGGATTAAAAGGTAAAATTGTTTTATTAAAAGACAGCAATGCAACTACAAGCTTTGGCTGCGGTTTAATAGCCAACACCAGCGAAATGGCAGGTAATATCGTATTGATTGATAGAGGCGGATCTTGTGGTACCCAATCTGCATCGAATAGAACAAAAATAAAGGCAGCTCAAAATGCAGGTGCTATTGCAGTAATTATTGCTCATAATATAAATGGATTTACTCCTACCGCGGTAAACGGCACTGATGCTACCATTACCATTCCTTCCATTTCTATTAGTTTTTCAACAGGTGTGTTTATCAAGAATGCACTTGCAACTGATTCCGTTATTGTAACTCTTTTTGATTCTTCTCAATTTAATACCGCAAGGGTTTATGACAGTGATTTGGATAATGGAGTTATGGCCCATGAATTTGGACATGGAATTTCTACAAGGTTAACTGGAGGACCAGCTAATTCAAGTTGTTTAGGTAACCAAGAGCAAGCTGGCGAAGGATGGAGTGACTTTTTTGCTTTGGCTTTAACAACCAGAACCTGGGAAACTTCTGCTTCTACCTCTCGCGGAATAGGTACTTTTTTAATTGACCAAGATACCAATGGTTTAGGTATTAGAAATTATAAATACTCTAGAAATATGACTATTAATCCTGTAACGTATAATAGCATCAAAACATTGGCAGTGCCACATGGCGTTGGTTCTGTTTGGTGCAGTATGTTATATGATATTTATTGGGATATGATTGACAAATATGGTTTTGATGCAGATTGGTATAATGGCAAAGGTGGCAACAATAAAACCATGCAATTGGTGATGGATGGGTTAAAATTACAACCATGTAGCCCAGGTTTTATTGATGCTAGAAATGCCATTATCAAAGCAGACTCAATTAATAACGGCGGTGCCAATAAAGACTTGTTGTGGAAGGCTTTTGCCAGAAGAGGTTTAGGATTCCTTGCTATTCAAGGTTCATCTGCTTCAAGAACTGATGGAACAGAAAATTATTCATTGCCACCAGTAGCTGGTTTAAATTCTATCACAGAAAACGAGAATTTTAGAATGTATCCTAATCCTGCAAAAACCGAAATAACCATTGATGTGTTTAACGGCGCAAGCGTTGTAGGAATTGAAATTTATGATCTAAGTGGCAAACTGGTTCAACACAACAGTGCTTTAAATACCAAATTACCAAGTGCTAATTTCGCTTTGAACCAACACCAATCGGGTTATTATTTAATTAAAATAATAAGCTCTGAAGGCATTGCTTATAAAAAGCTACTAATTAATTAAAATATCCCATTACTAGAAAAGGCGACAAATTAGTCGCCTTTTTTATGTTTATTTTATTAGTTTTGAGTAATGAAAAGGCCCAACCAATTTAAACACTTTAAGAAAATCTTATTCTTATTAGATGTACTAAAATTGGCATTAACCGCTTTTGGTGGTCCGCAAGTTCATTTTACCCAATTTAGAAAACACTTAGTTAAGAAGAAAAATTACTTAACCGACAATGAATTGGTAGAATACAATTCATTGTGCACTATGTTACCTGGTCCCACCTCTACTCAAACCATCACAGTTATTGGCTATAAAATGGGGGGCCCTACTTTTGCCTTTGCCACACTTACCGTTTGGATATTCCCAGCTTGTGTTATTATGGGCCTTTTAGGTATCATTCTCACTAACCTCAATATAGACAATCCAAGGCTAGATTTTATGAAATACTTGCAACCCATGGCAAGTGGTTTTTTGATCTATGCCGCCTATAATTTTATTCAACTTTTTGTAACAAAACGTTACCATTGGGCGCTTTTGTTAGGAACGGCTTACGTTGGAATTATTCTACAATCGCCATTTCTAATACCTGTTATGCTAACTGTAGGAGGATTAATATCTAGTTATATCAATACAAGAGGAAGGATAAAAAAACCTGACCCTATAAAGAATATCAGGTGGGATAACATGTGGTTGTTTGTAGGAATTTTTGTTTTAGCCGCTATTTTAGGGGTTGCCACACAAAACAGGTTTCTTTTGTTGTTTGAAAATAACTTTAGGTATGGTAGTATTATATTTGGTGGTGGAAATGTATTAATTCCATTGATGTTTAATCAATTTGTGGAATACAAACATTATATGGAAGCCTCAGAATTTTTGGCTGGTGTTGGCTTTTTGCAAGCCATGCCCGGACCTGTTTTTTCCATTGCCTCCTTTGCTGGAGCAGTAAGTTTAAAAGATTATGGCTTCTTTGGGCAAATTATAGGTATGGTCTCTTGCTCAATTGCCATTTTTTTACCTGGAATACTGATGGTATTTTTTGTTTACCCTATTTGGAATCAATTAAAGAATTTTGAACCAGTAAAAAATGCCATAGAGGGCGTAAATGCTGCTTCTGCAGGCTTGGTAATATCATCCACCTACTTGTTGTTTTTGCCCGTTGAAGTAAATGAGGAAAATATGCTCGTATTATTAACTACTTTATTCTTATTATTGTCAACCAAAGTGCCTAGTCCTATAATTGTACTAGGCTGTTTAACCGCAGGATATTTCTTTTAATGAAGCACATCAAATCATTTTTAATTTTAGCCTTTACTATGCTTAGCATTTGCAAGTTTGATGGCATGGCGCAAACGCGCAACGACTCAGATTTGGTGCAGTTTACAGGCTTTGTGGTTAACTATGATAGTACAAAAACAATTCCATTTGCCACCATCAGAATTAGCGGCACCAGCAGAGGTACCTACTCCGATATGCAAGGTTATTTTTCTTTTGTGGCCAAGAGATCGGATGTGTTGATTTTTACCTGCCTTGGGTTTGAACCAAAATATTTTAAAGTACCTTCAAATACCAATGGTACTAAATTTAAAAGTGTGGTGGCAATGGTTGAAGATACTTTTTTAATGGAAGACGTGGTGATTATTGGCCGACCAACCGCCGAGCAGTTGGATTACCTGTTTTCGCGACAAAAATTGCCGCAAAGTGATTATGCTTTGGCAGAACAAAACCTGAGAAGAAAACCACTTTCAGAAATGGCAGAGAACTTACCAAATGATGGTTACGCCAATGCATCTTGGAAGTTCAATGATTACGCTAATAAAGCTTATTACAATGGCCAGGCTCAGCCTATACCAGTATTGGATGTGTTTGCTTGGAGTAAGTTTTTAAAGGCGCTAGAAAACGGCGACCTCAAAAGAAAATAGTGTTTAATTGTACGCTAAATAAGTCAGATAGCGTTATACACTGTTAAAAGGTTCAAAAACCTAATTTCTTAGTTGATTGGTTCAACCTAATTTTACCAACTATATGGCAGTAGAACAATATTATATAGAAAGAAAAGACCACAAGCACCAAGTATATGGTTTTATAGGCACCACTTTGGTGCACGGAATCTTGTTTGCCATTTTATTTTTGGTGGTTATGTATCCACCAGATCCGCCATTGGAATACCAAGGCATACAAATGAGTTTGGGTGAAGAAAACATGGGAGGCCCAAATAACTCGCCAACTCCAGACCCTACTCCCACCGAGCAATACGTGCCTATTAGTGAACAAACCGAAGAAACACCCTTAACTTCTGATGAAGCAGAAAGTGTTGAGATAAAAGAAAAAACCAAAACCAAACCTGTAGAAAAGACTGAACCAAAACCTGTGGTTGAACAAAAGAAACCACAATTGGAATTACCAAAAAAAGTAAACCAACAAGCGTTGTTTACCAAAAAGAATAAAAGCAATGAAGGTGGATATGGCGATGGCCAAAATTCAGGTAATGAAGGGGAGCCAGATGGCAGTATAGATGGCGACAAAGACGGACGTGGCAAAGGCAATAGCGGATTTGGAACTGGAGAAACTGGTCCTGATGGTATTTCATTTGACTTAGCTGGAAGAAAGGTAAAACAATTACCAAATATAGAAGACAATTCTAAATCGGTTGGTAAAGTAGTTGTTAGCATAACGGTAAATCGCGAGGGCACTGTTATAAAAGCTGTGCCAGGTCAAGTTGGTAGCACCACAACTGAAACTTCCTTATTAAATAAAGCCAAAGAAGGTGCCCTTAAAACCAAATTTTCTTCAAGAGACGATGGACCGGATGAACAATACGGAACAATGACGATTATTTTTAGGTTCAAACCGTAGGAATGCTACTAGCATCTGGCATCTAGCTTCTTGCTCACAAAGTATCTTAATGTAAATAACAGGTCACTGAGCATCCAGCCACCGGTCACTGAGCTTGTCGAAGTGCGGTCACTCAGCCACCGGTCACTGAGCTTGTCGAAGTGCGGTCACTGAGCCTCCAGCCTCCGGTCACTGAGCTTGTCGAAGTGCGTTCACTGAGCATCCAGCCTCCGGTCACTGAGCTTGTCGAAGTGGCATCCGGGTGAGCAGAATTTGCCTTATAGCATACTTGTTATTTCCATTGATCAGGACTTCGACAAGCTCAGCCACCGGGTAATTCGACAAGCTAAAACACCGGGTATTTCGACATGCTCAGCCACCGGTAAATTTTTCAAGCTCAGCCGCCGTGTAATTCGATTTAGCTGAATTATATTTCATTCAACTAATATTTTATTGGTGTTTGGTTCAAACCGAAAGATGCTTTAGGATAAAAATATTGTTAATTATTATTAATCATTTTTAAATTCAATTTCCTAGGCTAATTTCGCTGTTACCAATCATTATATTATTGGCTAAAACTTGCATGGCAACTTACCAAGAAACATTAAATTATTTATATAGCCAATTGCCAATGTTTACAAGGATTGGCAGTGCTGCTTATAGAAATGATTTGGACAATACCCTTGCACTTTGTAAAGCATTG
The DNA here is from genome assembly GCA_945875195.1 of Chitinophaga pinensis. Classification (GTDB taxonomy): domain Bacteria; phylum Bacteroidota; class Bacteroidia; order UKL13-3; family UKL13-3; genus B1. The sequence goes on from CAMCJW010000132.1 coordinate 5,306, forward strand.
GATAACCCCGAAAGAAAATTCAAAACCATTCATATTGCCGGCACCAATGGCAAAGGATCTTGCAGCCACATGTTGGCATCTATATTGCAAGAGGCGGGTTACAAAACTGGACTTTATACTTCGCCGCATTTAAAAGATTTTAGGGAGCGAATTAAGATCAATGGTGAAATGATTTCGCAGGAAAAAGTGATTAAATTTGTGGCCGAACACAAAGCACTTTTTGAAACTGTGAACCCTTCATTTTTTGAAATGACAGTGGCACTGTGTTTCGATTATTTTGCAGAGGAAAAAGTTGATATAGCTATAATAGAAACTGGACTTGGAGGCAGATTAGATTCCACCAATATCATAAAACCTTTATTGAGTATCATTAGCAACATAGGCTTGGATCATACCGATTTATTGGGAGATACTTTACCTAAAATTGCCAGTGAAAAAGCTGGAATTATCAAACCCAAAACACCTGTAATTATAGGCGAATACCAACCAGAAACGTTTCCAGTTTTTATGGAAAAAGCAAGAGTAGACGAAAGTCCTATATGCTTGGCGAACCAAAAGGTAAATATCCTTTATTTTAAAAGCTCGTTGAATCATGCGGCCTTTGATGTACAATTCCAATTTGGCGAGTTGTGGAAGAATGTGTTTTGCGATATGAATGGAATTTATCAGCAAAAAAATATTGGCACAGTATTGTCGGCGCTAGAACCCATAAGGCTTGCAGGGTTTAAGATTACTGAGCGCGATACCAGAGAAGGCTTACTGCATGTAAAGAAGAATACAGGATTAATGGGTAGGTGGCAAATGTTAAGTACCCAACCTTTAACCATTTGCGATACCGGACATAACGAACATGGCATTGCCTATATCATAAAACAAATTGCCGATCAAAAATATACTAACTTACACATGGTTATTGGCATGGTAAAAGACAAAGACATTGATAAGGTTTTAGCCATGCTACCTAAAAAAGCAATCTACTATTTTACCAAAGCAAACCTACCTAGAGCCCTTGATGAAAAGGAATTACAAAGCAAGGCTATCACATTTGGCTTGCAGGGTAAAACTTATGCAACCGTTACTGAAGCAAAAGATGCAGCCAAGTTAGCTGCCCAAAAAGACGATATGATTTTTATTGGAGGAAGTACTTTTGTAGTTGGTGAAGCTATTTAGCCTTGTTCATTAATATGGCTTTGGCTATCTTTTTAATAAAGGGTGGACCACCATAAACAAAGCCAGTATATACTTGAACCAAACTAGCACCTGCATTTATTTTTTCGAGCGCGCTTGCTTCATTGTGTATGCCACCTACTCCAATAATAGGTATGCTACCTTTTGATTTTTGAGCAATGTATGTCACTACTTCTGTGGCTCTGCTTTGCAAAACTTTGCCACTTAAGCCGCCAGAACCAATAGAGGCAACCTCGTCGGCAGGCGTAATTAAGCCAGATCTTGAAATGGTTGTATTAGTGGCAACTAATCCATCTATTCCACTTTCTTTTACAATCTCTACCACATCATCAATTTGTGAATTGGTTAAATCTGGAGCAATTTTTAATAAAATAGGTTTTTGTAGTTCGCCATCATTTACTTTGTTTTTTCTTTGTGCAATGAGCCTATTCAATATCTCCAATAGCGGCTTTTTATCTTGTAATTCGCGAAGGTTTGGGGTATTTGGTGAGCTTACATTCACCACAAAATAATCTACTACAGGGTACAGTTTATCGAAACAGATAGCATAATCTTCCACAGCCAGTTCGTTGGGAGTAACTTTATTTTTGCCAATGTTTCCGCCAACAATCAATCCTTTAGGACGGTTCATTAGGCGTTGAACCACTACTTCTACCCCATCGTTGTTGAAACCCATTCTATTAATGAGGCATTCATCTTGCTTTAAACGAAACAAGCGAGGTAAATCATTCCCTGCTTGAGCCTTTGGGGTTACGGTGCCAATTTCAATAAAGCCAAAACCCAAGGCTTCCAATTCGCTCAGGTATTCGGCATTTTTATCTAAACCAGCGGCAAGTCCTACCCTATTTTTGAATGTTAATCCCAAGAATTCATAGGAGTCGTTTACGCCAAAAATGTTCGTACATATGGTTCGAACCAAAGGTATTTTCATAAAAAAACTAAGCGTATGGAAGGTGAAATGGTGCGCCTTTTCGGCGGGCATCATAAAAAGAAGGCTGCGAATGATTGAATACAAAGCGATAAGTTTATTTTGGGTCGAAAATACAAAGCTTTTAAACTTATTTTAAATAAATCAATTAAAAATTTGTTGAAGAAAGTTATAATTGTGCTGTCAGTTTAATTTTGAATTACAAGTATTTTATAAATTTATGAGGAAGTACCAATTTCGATATAAAAAAAATAAACACCAATTCTATACAATGAAAAAAATCATACTATTCATCTCCATTATTTACTGTTT
>CAMCJW010000133.1 GCA_945875195.1 Chitinophaga pinensis
GCATGGACAATGCATTTTGGACAGGCGAGATGATGTGTTATGGAAATGGAAAGGATGCCTTTAAACCTTTGGCAGGCAGTTTAGATGTGGCGGGACATGAAATGACGCATGGTGTGGTACAAAATACCGCCAACCTAGAATACCAAGGTCAGTCGGGCGCCATGAATGAATCTATGGCAGATATTTTTGCCTGTATGATGGATAGAGATGATTGGTTATTGGGCGATGATGTGGTGAAAATACAGTATTTTCCAACAGGTGCATTGCGCAGTTTACAAGATCCACATAATGGAGGAAATAGCTTAAACGACAATGGGTATCAGCCCAAAACCATGTCGGAGTATTATGCAGGAACGGAGGACAATGGTGGCGTGCACATCAACAGTGGTATTCCAAATTGGGCCTTTTATAAATTTGCCACTGCAGTAACCAAGAATAAAGCAGAAAAGGTTTACTATAGGGCATTATCTAAATATTTAACCAAAACAGCCAAGTTTGTTGATTTGAGAATTGCGGTAGTGCAATCTTGCATTGATTTGTATGGAGATAATTCTACGGAGTACAATGCGGCAAAAGCTGCTTTTAATGAAGTTGGAATTTACGCAACAGATCCAGGAGGTGGAGGCGGAACAGGTGGTGGTGGCACCAATACAGCCATAGATTTGCCAATTAACCCAGGGCAAGATTATTTGCTATCCTATGATGATTCCAATATAGATCCTGTAACGCTTTACCAATCGAGCATTACTGGTACAAATTATGTAGAGAAATCTAGGAGAGCAATGAAACTAAAACCCAGTATAACAGATGATGGTTCTTTTGCCGTTTTTGTTGGAACCGATAGTAAAATTTATAAGTTAATCTTAGGAACTACAGCAACAGAAAGTGTAGTTTCTAGTGAAGCCATTTGGGACAATGTGGCTGTTTCGAAAGATGGAAAACGCATTGCGGCAATAACAACTTCTGTTGATTCGGCAATTTATGTGTATGATTTTACCACCCAAATTTGGCAAGAGTTTAAATTGTATAATCCTACTTATACCACAGGAGTTGAAACTGGAAGTGTATTGTACGCAAACGCGCTGGAGTTTGATTATTCTGGAGAACGGGTGGTTTATGATGCGCGTAATATCATTGAAAATGCAAGTGGAGCGGATATAGATTTTTGGGACATTGGCTATATTCAGGTTTGGAACAATGCGAGCAATACTTTTGGTAGTGGCAAAATTGAAAAGCTTTATACTCAATTGCCTAAAGATGTGAATATAGGCAATCCAAGTTTTGCTAAAAACTCACCTTATATTCTAGCATTTGATTACATTGATGTTGGTTTGGATAAATATGCAATTATTGGAAAAAATATGAACACCAATACAGATGATATCATTGTTATCAACGACCAAGTTGGTTATCCATGTTTCAGTAAATTAGATAACAAAGTTATTTATGATGCTACTACTTCGCAAGGTCAAAAATGGTTGGCAGTGGTAGGTGTTGAAGCAAATAAGATTACAGGTAAAAATGATGCGGCTGTTGTTGTGCCAGATGCCTATTGGGGCAATTGGTATAGTGTAGGAAAAAGGAGTATAACCAGCAGTGGAAAAGACATTTTAGCTTTTTCATTTCCAGGATTAAATCCGCCTGTAAATGGTATTATCAATGGAACCAATATTGAGGTAAATATTCCATTTACCTCTACCACAGATTTTAGTAAGCTCATTGCTAATTTTACAGCAAGTGCTTATGCGGTTGTAAAGGTTGATACTACCCTTCAAGTGAGTGGTGCTACCAAAAATAATTTTAGTAACTCGGCTACCAATCCTGTGGTATATACCTTAAAGGCCCAAGATGGTAGTACCAAAAGCTATCAGGTAAGGGTAAATAGTGTAAATGCTGTAGAAGAGTTATCGGTTCAAACCGCCAAAATATATCCTATACCTGCCAGCACTAAATTAACCATTGAAATGGGAGGAACTTTCTCTTTTGAGATGTATGATTTGCAGGGTAAATTAGTAGAAAAAGGATCAGGAATGGATAGCCAAATTTTGGGGTTAAGTCAATTTGAAAATGGCTTGTATATGCTGCATTTAAAGAATGATAAAAGTGAGCGCAATCAAACAATTTTAATTCAACATTAATTAGGTAGATGATGAAAGCAATAAAGTTTAGTTTAGGGGTATTTTTGATGGCAAGTATATTGCTATTTTCATGCAGTAGTAAGAAATATACCAGAGATACCATTCCAGAATTGAGGTTGGAATTTGGTTACATGAATCAAAAAACTGGAGGTACCAATACTTATATTCTGGCAGAGAATGGGCAGTTGTTTCAAAAAAGTACCATTACCAATAAGTACACAGAGTATAAAAAAGTTAAAGAAAAGGATGCTGAGTTTATTTATGCTACGGTTGATCAAATGAAGCAAAGTAACAATACCATTTATACCATTGGCGAAGAAACGCACTTTGTAAGGCTAAGAAAAGGTGTTGAATTGCAAGAGTGGAAGTGGGATACCCGTGATCCTAATTTGCCTGAAGATATCAAGAAATTAGATGAATTGTTGGTGAGAATTTTTGAAAAGAAAATTGATTAAGCAAACCTGCGCTTAATCAATCTCTCTAAGTCGTGCACCAATTCATGGTTATTGTCCCAATTGTAATGGTGCTTTAACTCGTTGTAAATTCGGTAGGCATCATTTCTATCAGTTGCGTTGTTCATGCGGTCGATTGCTTTGGCGTATTCAACTACATTTTCTTTAAAGAGTTCATTTACAAAAGAGATCTTCTTGTTGAGGTTAATGGCAGATTTGATGCTATCTATAGGTGCTTCAATGGTATTCTCGGCCATTGGTATAATCACTGGTGGATTTACTTGGGCAATTTTTTCATTATAGGTTAATTTTTTTTCCTTAAAAGTGGCATTGAGCGGCACTGTTTTTTGCTCATCTCTATCTGGCATTACGGTATATTGAATTCTTTTGTTTTCAATAGCCTTTTCAATGTTTACAGGAGGAAGGTCTTTGTTTTCGAATGAGGCAATTTCCATTTCCTCTATTTCTATTTCCTCAGCAACAAATGAAACTTCAGCAGCTGGAATTTCTACTGTTTCTTGAATTTCAACCTTACTAATGATTTCATCCAAGGACTCCATTTTTTTGTCGGCCAAGAAAATCACCTCTTGAAAATTTTGGGTTGTTACAAGAGGTTCTTCTATTTTTTCGGTGAAGGTTTCTTTTGGCTCTTCTATTGGCAAAATTGGTTCAGGCTCAATTTTTTTCTCTTCCATTTTGGTTTGAACCAAACTTGGGACCTCAATTTCTTGGGTAATTTGCTGAAAACTTTTTTGGATGTTTTTCTCTTCAACCAGCTCTGAATCTGTTTTTAGCTTTAAAATAAGTTCGTATAAATCAAGACATTGCTTTTTCAATACATCCTTGTCTATGCTATTAAATGGGAGCTTGCCATTGAGCAATTCTAAAATATTTTGATTGAGATGGTCTGTTTTCGACCTGATTTTGCTTACCAACTGAAGAGAATTCATAACTTGCGTCTTTATTTCTACAAATTTTAACATAATTGAAATATAATAATCAACAATTTAAGATATTAGCAGGCCATTTAGCATAGTAGAGCAAACACATGATTGAACAAATGTTTATAGAACCAAGGCATCATTTAAACCAACGAAAAGGGTGGGTTGAAGTTATTTGTGGTTCTATGTTTTCTGGCAAAACGGAGGAGCTTATAAGGAGGATAAATAGGGCAAGAATAGCCAACCAAAAAGTTGAAATTTTTAAACCTACCGTTGATGTTCGGTACGATGAAACCAAAGTTGTATCGCACAATGACAATGCCATTTTATCAACTCCGGTTAGCAACTCATTGAATATTTTGTTGATGAGCAATGATGCTACTGTGGTTGGCATTGATGAGGCTCAATTTTTTGATAGCGAGTTGCTTTATGTTTGCGAAAAATTGGCTGAACAAGGCATTAGGGTCATAGTTGCGGGACTTGATATGGATTATTTAGGTAAGCCTTTTGGGGTAATGCCTCAATTAATGGCCATTGCAGAATATGTTACCAAGGTACATGCCATTTGCATGGTTTGTGGAGATTTGGCTACCCATTCTTTTCGAAAGAGCAGTCACGAATCACTTATCATGCTAGGCGAAAAGGATACCTATGAGGCAAGATGTAGGCATTGTTTCAATAAAGGAATGAAGGAGCAATAAGTATAATCAATTAGCCAGTTAAAAGGCTATCTATGCGTTAAAAAATTTGATTGCAGGTTTTGTGATTGTAAAAACAACTAAATAAACCCATTCCATTTCCTTGTTAGCCACTCAAGGCTTATTAGAAGTATAATTAAGAAGAAAATCCATTTTTGATGCAACAAGTTCTTTAGCTCATCTTGTTTGTAAACAACCGTTTTCATATTGCTGTTTTCTAGCAATTCGGTAGCTAGTTTTTGCCAATCATTTTTGGTATAAGCCTTGCCATTTGTTTCAGAGGAAATTGCTGCCAATAACTGATAATCTGCCTTGGTTTGCATGGCTTCTATTTGTAACGACCTGATATGAATTTGGCCTTTGGGTACATTTAGGTTTGTGGCACCATTTACTTGTGCCTCATAGGAGTATTTTCCGGGAGCCATATTTCCAATATCTAGGTTATAGGCTTGCTCTGTTTTGCTAAATTGGTAGTTAAATGTTTTTTGTGCCTCGTTTTTTAAGGTTAGGCTAATTTCTTTGTTGTTTATTCTTTCATTGAGCTCATTAAAAAGTTCTGCTTCAAAAACCACCGATTCATTTTCGTCGTAGAATTTTTTGGTAGGGCTGACCCTAAATTTGCTTCGGTCGTTTTTACCGGCCGTCCATTGAATAATTTTAGAAATAAAAGTTTGGGTATTGAATTGGTTTTGGTTCAAAACGAAATCTTGCAAACGCCAACGCCAAAAGCCTTCTCCGCATAGGAATGATTGGTTAAATCCTTTTGAATTGGTAAAAAATAAAAGCGGTGTATTTGTTTTTACTGAACCTATTTGTTGGAACAAAAGTACGGGTGCCTCCGCAGGTATTTGGTAATTGCCATAAGGCGCAATCAAAGGAGCAAATTTTTGGATACTCGTTTTTAGATTTTCGTCTATTTGAAAATAAGGAAAATTATCGTTCACCCATGCTTGTGATTCGTTGCTGTTTTGCGCTGGTCCGGTTATTTTTAAAGTGCCGGCATTGGCTAAAAAGGCTAAGCCAGTTTGCCTACCTATGATATGAAAAATAGGGATATTATTTTGTTGCAATTGTTGCAATAATTTAGCGCCTTCTCCTCTTACACCTGGCACTTGGTGCAAGATAAACATACTTGCCTCATTCATCCCTTCATCTTTGTAATCAGACAATAAATGGCTAGAAAGCTCGTAGTTTGGATTGTCTTCTAGGCTTTTGACAATGGCTCCAATATCTGGGTGAGCATTTAAATAAAGTAACACAATCTTTTGTTTGGTTCGAACCACATTTACTTGAATTTGTACTTTATTATTCAACAGATTCGACTCTTTGTTTAAGGGTGCAATACTTATTTGGTAGGTATGCAGGCCTTCTTTGGCGTTACTCAATCTTATTTTTTGAGTGCTATAAAAACTATTACCTCGTGCAATTATATTTGAGCTAAACAATAATTCGTTGCCCTCACTCAAGTTGATATTGATGTTTTCGCCATTACAAAAAAAAGCTTTTACATCTGCCATTACTTCAAAGTCGTTGCCAGCATAAACCGTATTGCTATGCTTTACCTTACCAATGAGCGCATCTTTTTTTTGCGTGGTATCGCCAATGGCAATGGTGTTTATGGGAGCTGAACCTTTTTGCAAAGCATAAGTAGGATTACTTCCTTGGTTATAAATACCATCACTTATGAGTATAGTTGCAGTATGGTTTAAGTTATACTGGTCGTTTTCTATCTGAACCAATGCATCAGATATATTGCTTAATTTTTCTTTGAAACTAAAGGTATTTTCTTTCTTTGTTTTTTCACCTAAAGTATAAGTAACAACATCAAATCTATTGGAAACAGCCTCTTTAAATGATGCTAAATCATTGCCAAATAAATTGTTTAGGTAGCTAGAATCTTTGCTTTGCTTCATAGATTCACTGTTATCAATGGCCAGCACTAAAATAGGTTTTTCTTTTCTTTCTGTTACCCATTTTATCATTGGTTCAAGCAGTAAAAAACAGAGGATGAAAACAACTAAGAAGCGAATACCCATGATGGTATATTCCATCCATTTCTTGCTAAACTTAAGGGGATTATTTCTGTATAGCGCATAGCTTACCACAAGGGCCAATGCAGAACTGGCCAGTAACCATAAAACCGGATAAGCTGAATTAAAAAACATGAATTGAATACTTACATCACCATACCACCACAAACGTTGATGGTTTGGCCGCTAATATATGCAGAAGCATCGGAAGCTAAGAACAATACGCAATTGGCAACATCTTCTGCTTTTCCGCCACGTTTCAAAGGAATACCTTTCACCCATTCTGCGCGAATGTCATCGCTCAATGTTTCGGTCATTTCGGTTTCTATAAAGCCAGGTGCTATGGCATTGCACCTAATGTTTCTTGAACCCAATTCTTTTGCTACAGATTTAGTTAAGCCTATCATACCTGCTTTGGAGGCAGCATAGTTGGCCTGACCAGCATTGCCAGTGATACCAACAACAGATGTGATATTGATAATAGACCCTGCTTTGGCTTTCATCATTGGTTTCATGGCCGCTTTTGTCATGGCAAATGCAGATTTTAGGTTGGTATCTAGCACATCGTCCCACTGTTGTTCGCTCATGCGCATGAGTAGATTATCTTTGGTAATACCGGCATTATTTACCAATACATCGAGGCTACCAAATTCTTTTATGATTTCTTCTACTAACTTTTCGGCTTCAGAAAAATCTGCGGCATTGCTTTGGTATCCTTTGGCTTTGATGCCAGTGGCTATTAATTCTGCTTCAAATGCTTGTGCTTTTTCAACAGAACTCACAAAAGTGAAGGCAATATTGGCACCAGCTGCTGCTAAAGTTTGGGCAATGCCTTTGCCAATTCCGCGCGAAGCGCCAGTGACCAAAACTGTTTTTCCAGATAGATTCATACGTATAAATTTAATGTTTTGCGAATATAAGAAAATAATAGATTTTGAAGTGAGCCAGTTCAAATACAATTTACCACAAGATAAATCCTACATCAGGGGGTATTTCACAATTGATAATTTTATTCAACCCTTTCAGGGTTGAGGAATTTGTGAAAATATTTTGACCCCGCATTTTATGCGGGGCTATTGTTGTTCAAGCCTTTCAGGCTTCTGTTTTTAAAGCAAATTATCAAACAAATGAATTTAGTCAGGCCTCTGTTTTTAAAGCAAATTATCAAACAAATGAATCCTTTCGTGCTTCTGTTTTTAAATAAAATTTTTTCTTAGGTGAATCATTTTGGATTTCTATTTATAAACGCAATTATTTTTCATATGAATTCTATTAGGGTTCTTTTTATGAATTTTTATTTTTAACACATAAAAATTGCAGTAAAATTATTTCCAAACAAAAGCCTGAAAGGCTTTAACAATAATAGCTCTGCATTGCATGCAGGGTTTAAAATGTAAAATTAAATTTTCCAACCCAGAATGGGTTGAATCCATTATAATAAATACTTTTCATCAAATTCAATTTGCTGTT
>CAMCJW010000134.1 GCA_945875195.1 Chitinophaga pinensis
CTCATACCTATGACAACTACCCCAGACTTATATTATCAAATTTCTTTAAAACTGATACCAGGAATTGGAGATGTTTTGATTAAAAACCTCATTAGTTATTGTGGAGGTGTGGAGGCTGTTTTTAAGGAACGAAAATCCAAACTTTTAAAAATCCCAGGAATAGGGGATGTTCTGGCCAATAACATTGCAACATTTAGCAATTTTGATTTGGCAGAAAAGGAGATGATTTTTATAGAGAAGCACCAAATTAAAACTTATTTTTATTTGGATGAAGCCTATCCATATAGATTAAGAGATTTGCAAGATGCACCTACTTTGTTGTTTGGTTTAGGTAATTTCGATTTGAACCCAACGAGGCTGATAGGAATAGTTGGTACAAGAAAAGCCAGCGAATATGGAAGGGCATTTACTCAACAATTGGTTCAAGATTTAAAGGAACACAACATTGAAGTAATTAGTGGTTTGGCAATGGGCATAGATGGCATAGCCCATAAAGCATGTATTGAGCACCAGATTTCAAATATTGGTGTTTTGGCGCATGGATTGGATAGGATTTATCCCAGTCAACACCAGCAATTGGCAAAGAAAATGTTGTTGTGTGGTGGCTTGTTAACTGAGTTCACAAGCGGCACTAATCCAGATAGGGAAAACTTCCCAAAGCGAAATAGAATAGTTGCAGGAATGAGTGATGTATTGGTAGTGCCAGAAACCGCTATTAAAGGCGGGGCAAGGATTACAGCAGAAATTGCACATTCTTATAATAGAGACATTATGGTATTGCCCGGCAGGGTTAGCGATTATTATTCGTTGGGCTGCAACTACTTGATTAGGGATCACAAGGCATCTATGATTACTTGCGCAGATGATTTGATACAACTGATGGGCTGGGAAAAAAGTAAGAAGCAAATGCCCAAGCCTGATTTGTTTAGTTTGTTGACCAAGGAAGAAAATACCTTGATTGAATACATAAGAAACAAGGGAAAATGTAATATTGATTTGATGGCTTTTGAACTCAATACCGATCCCGGAACATTGGCTTTAAGGCTCTTAGAACTTGAGTTTGGCGGTTATGTGCGGTCCTTACCTGGGAAAAGTTATGAGTTGGTATAGGACAAATGAAAATTCCACAATATGTTGCGAGTTTTAACCATCTTTGTAGCTAAATACAAAAAAGTTTATGCGCAATATCCTGCTTAAGATTTGTTTAGTTTCAGTACTATTTATTTGGTTCGAACCGAACTTAAACGCTAAAGATAAGAAGCCCAAGAAACCCACAAAAGTGGTTTTTTTGATTGGAGATGGAATGGGTTTGGCACAGATTACAGGTGCAATGGCTGGGTATACTGGCCAAAATGCGTTTGAAAGATTTCCTGTTATTGGATTAAGTAAAACAGCCTCTGCAGATAATTATGTAACCGATAGTGGGGCAGGAGCAACCGTATTTTCAATAGGCAAGAAGACCAATAATGGTGCCATTGGAGTGGATAGTTTAGGCAAAGAATCTATGGGTTTGTTTGAGCGTTTAAAGGAGCAAGAATGGGGAACCGCAGTTGTTGTTACTTCATCAATTACGCATGCCACCCCTGCGGCTTTTTATGCGCATGTTGCCTCAAGGAAATCACAAGAAGAGATAGCAGAGTTTATGATTCGCAAAAATTGTGATATAGCTATAGGTGGGGGTAAAAAGTTTTTTACACAAAGGAAAGACAAGCGTAATTTATTTATGGAGCTAAATGAGATGGGTTATACTATTGCAGTTGATACCAATTTAATTGAAATAGATGCCAAAAGACTTATTTATACTGTTGCGGATGATGAGGTAAAGACCATGCAAGCAGGTAGAGGAGATTATCTTTTAAGGGCAACTCAAATGGCTCAGAAAAACTTGAATAAGTACTTTGAAAAAAGCTTTGTGATGGTGGAAGGTTCTCAGATAGATTGGGGCGGACATGAGAATAATTTTGAGTACATGAAAGCAGAGTTATTAGATTTTAACAATGTTTTAAATGCGGTATTAGATGCTGCGGCTAAGGATGGAAATACCCTTGTAATTGTTACTGCAGATCACGAAACAGGCGGATTATGTTTGCTTGAAAACAAAGAAAATAAGGCAAGCTTTATCCCAAATTATGCAAGTAAAAATCACAGTGGTATTATGGTTCCTGTATTTGCTTATGGTCCGGGAGCTGCCGAATTTTCTGGCATTTACGAGAACACAGCTATCTATTATAAATTATTAAAATTACTGAATCTACATGGAAATACTAAAGCCTCAAAATAATTGGATAATCATACTGGTATTAATTGGTTTGGCTTTGGTAATGGTTTATTGGGTATTACCTCGTTTATTTAAAAGTTATTCAACAGAAAAGGGAATAAAGTTAGCCTTGATTTATGGCATGATGGGCTATTTAAGCTATGATTTTTACTTGAAGGAAAAGTATTATTACATAGCATTTTTTGCAATAGGTGCGGCATTATATACCTACCTAATTGTTATAGCCAAGAAAAAATAGTCATTATTTTTTGCAAAGGTTTAGCAGGTCTCTAAACTCTCCTTTGAACACGTTAAAATCAACATGACCTTGAATGCCTTTTACTTTGCCATCTTCATTGTGTTGCCAAAACTCCCATTTTTTAGTTAGCCTGTTTAGGTCGTCTGTTGCATAATGGGCAATCCACAAAGGATATTTTTCGAATTCTTTGCCGCTAAAATAATGCTTGTAGAAAGAGTAGCTGGTGTATAAAATTGGGGTAACACCATAATGTTTTTCTGCGAGCACTAACCAGCGTTTTACACTTTTTTGCATGCGAGCAGGCGGGGTACTACCTCTCATTTCAACATCCAAAACAGGAGGAAGGTCTTCTTTTTCTAATTTCACCATGCCTTTAAACAAATTGAATTGTTCATCAGCGGTAAGGTGTGGACGAAAGAAATGGTAGGCACCTCTGAGCATATTACTTTCTTTGGCGTTTCTCCAATTTTCGTAAAACCGATTGTCTCTGAGGGTCCTGCCTTCGGTTGCTTTTATAAATGCAAATTTGATATCAACGTCATTAGATGTGTGGGCAACCACTGATTCCCAATTAATTTTTCCTTGGTAGCGAGATACATCTATGCCGTGCACTTCGTAATCTGGAGGTAGCCAGATGCCAAAGCCTGGGAAGCCAACTTTGCTCGTTTTTTTGCTAGCGCGGCTGGTGGCATCAAAAGGCGGATAGCTAACAAACACAAAAGTAACTAAGGTTATAATTGCAATTGTTATTCCACCAAATAATACTTTTTTCCTTTTCATTTTTAGCTTTAATCTACTTTACAAACTTAACGAAATTATAAAAAAACTAATTAAATTATAAATCGTGATTGTGCAAATCTATGTTGATTGTGCTGATTCTTAGACGACTTTAAAATTTTTCTTTCCAATTAAAAACGAAAAAGAATAAAAATTATGATATTGAATAAAATATTTTTTTCAAAAAATTAAATGTTTATGTTTGCAGCCCTTTAAAATAGTCCCTTCGACAAGCTCAGGGTGACGCCTTTGGATAAAGGTTATTTGTGAGGTTGGGCAGATCGAAACTGCTTTAAAAAGTTCGAATATGGCGGGGTAGCTCAGTTGGTTAGAGTCCCGACGAGGAAGTCGGGATAAACTCCGGATTCATAACCTTCAGCGATGGAGGGCAGATCGAAACTGCTTTAAAAAGTTCGAATATGGCGGGGTAGCTCAGTTGGTTAGAGCACAGGATTCATAACCCTGAGGTCGGCAGTTCGATCCTGCTCCCCGCTACTAAAAAAAAGCCTCACAATTTGTGAGGCTTTTTTATTTAAACAGGGTTACTTTATCTTAAAAGAGTTACAGTCCCATGGAGGTTGTATTCTCGGCCGGAGTAGGATGTTGCATTTAGGACGTAGAAGTAAACGCCTATGGCGCAGGGTTCACCTTTGTAGGTGCCATTCCAATTACTTTCTAGGGTGTTGTTTTCATAAACCAATCCGCCCCATCTATTGTAGATTAGGATATTGTAAGTGTTGATATTTAGGCTTACTGGGGTAAAATAGTCATTTACACTATCGCCATTGGGACTAAACACATTTGGGACGATTAATGTGTCTGCACCTTGAATAGGAATGCTCAGAGTTATGGTATCGAAACAACCTTCATTTTCAACAATAAGTGTAACTTCATAGTTATTCAACTTAGTGAAAGTGAAAACTGGATTTTGGTTATTGGAATTGCCCACAGGTGGATTGCCAAATATCCAATCGTATAATACTGCATTTTTGCCAGTAAAGGTAAACTGTACCGGTTCATTTACTCTGCCAATACTTGGGTTTGTTTTAAAAGTGGCCACGGGGACTTCATTTACTACCACAATCTTTTTGGATGAATCAATACAAGAGCCAGTTCCAATGTTGTATTGAATGGTAAAATTACCAGCTACTTTTGGGTCAAACAGATTACCTGAAACATGTGCTCCAGAAAAAATGCCACTTGGATCCTTGGCAATAAGCAACTCACTTGGATCACCCACACAAAAAACAGTATCGTTCATTGTAAAATTTGGGTCTGGTTTTGGGTCAACAATAATGGTTTGATTGGAGGAATCGCTGCACCCATTAACCGTAATAACGTATTTGATGATGTATGAGCCAGCAATTTTTGGATCAAAGCTTGTTACATTGATAAGGCTATTGCCAGAGAAAATTCCACCTGTAATTGTTGGATTTAAATTAATCAGTTTTGAACCCTCACAAACTTTTGTTTCAGTTGGTGCAAAGGCTGGATTTGGTAATGGTTTAACAGTAACAGATTGCTCGTTTGAATCTATACATCCTCCACTACTGATGACATATTTTATAGGGAAAATACCACTGGTTGAAGGGGTAAATTGAGTGCCGCTTACACCTATTCCCGTAAACACACCACCTGATTGAATAGGTGTTAAAGTCATAGGAAGTGAACCTAAACAGATGCTTGAATTGGGCAATAAAAAATTGGGATTGGGTTTAGGTGTTACAATAATAGTTTGAGTAGAAGAATCTTTGCAACCACCAGTTCCTATTACATATTTTATAGGATAATTACCACTAGTTGTTGGGTTAAATTGATTGCCACTTAGTAGCACACTTCCCGAAAAAATACCTCCTGTTGTTTGAGGTGTTAAGGTTATCGGAGCAGCTCCTGGGCAAATTATTGAACCAGGAAAAGTGAAGCTTGGATTAGGTGCTGGTGTAATGGTTAGTTTTAATGAATCGAAGTAAAGACCACATAAAGTTTGTTGTTGAATGCGCAAATAAACTATTCCTTGTTCTGTTGCAGCAGGAGTGTACCCTGAAATAAGTGAGCTGGAATTACTGAATGTGCCAGGTCCTGATGACATCCATAATAGGGTGCCACTTGCATTGCTGCTTGCCTTTAAAGGGACTAAATTTCGGTTGCAAACACTGGTATCATTTCCGGCAAATAAAGTTAGCGTAGAGGCACTAACAGGAATAATAACAGAGTCTTTTGCTGCCGAACAATTGAATCTTAAGGCAAAATAAAGCACAATATTGGTAGCAGGTAAATTGGGTTTGATATTGAACTTTGGATTAAGAATAGTTGAGTCTGTAAAGCTTCCTTGTGTAGAATCTTTCATGCGCCATACATAGCAATTGGTGCCACTTACTATGGCATTTAATTGTACTTGTGAGCCACTGCAAAATGGTCCGGTAACTGTGCCAGCATCAAAGGTAATTGGAGTAATGGGAACTGCACAACCATAGTTAACATAAGTATCGGTTCCGTTAAAGGTAAAGTTTACTGTGCCACCATCTTCCGCGCCATTTGTTAAGTCTTGTTTGAGTAATAGGTTTTTTTGATACGTAACGGTATCGCTACAAAGCGTATGGTTGATAATTAATTTTCTATCATAAGGCGCGCCTCCAGAATTGTTAGCAAAATGCCCTGCCGTATTTCCACTTGTTTGCATCACCACATAAAGGGTGTCCATTAAATTGTCGAAACTTTGGGCAAGTGGGTTAAATGCTGTACTTGTGATAATCAATAAATTTGAATTTGCAGGTACGTATTGGTTGTTATTTAAGGGAATTAAAACCCCGCAATGACCACTTAATTGAATGCTTGAATTGATGGTGTTTATTTTTGTCAACGAGGCAGCATTGTAATTCGCAAAACCTCTCCAAGTATTGGATGCACCTGTCCCCCAATTCACAAAACCACTGCCACCATAAGCAGGAATAGAAAAGCCACTAATTAATAAGGGTGTTGGTCCAATTTGTAAACGCACCATTTCGTTCTGGCCTTCATTTCCACCATCACAAGCATCTACCAAAATACTGGCAATTTCAAAACACTTGGTAGGCCAAACACTGCTGGAAGAACTGCTGCAAGGTTGAGAAAAAGAGGTGTTAAAATGGAATATAAAGGAAATAAAAAGGATGAAAAACTTGCGCATAACTCTACTAACGTTGCTTATTCTATAAAATTAAATACTTTACATTGCAAACATGTTAAAAAATTGTGGTTAATTTATTATATTTATCAATTTCTTGGAATAAATTTCTTTATTATTTGTTTTTGTGATATTTAAGAGGCATAAAAAAACACCATTCAGTGTATTACCGGCTGTATCTTTACCATCCCATTTTTCATTGGGGTTATTTGATTCATAAATAATATTACCCCATCTATTTAAAATGGTTAAGCTATAACTTTTGATGAAGGCAACATTTAATATAGGACCAAAAAAATCGTTTAAGCCATCTCCATTTGGTGTGAATGAATTGGGTAAATAAACGTCCTCCATTTCTTCCACCAGAACGTAGGCTAAACTGGTGTCTGAATAGCAAGATCCAAGTGGGTTTGAATAAACTTTTATTTGTTTAATCCCTGCTAAGTTGGTCCAATTGATGGTAATGGAAGAGGAACCTTGGCCAGAGATAATGGTTCCGTCTTCCACTTCCCAATTGAAAATTAGGTTAGGATTATTGTCGACATAATACAATGCATTTTGTTTACCAGCCGCTACGGTATCTATTATTTGGGCTGACCCAAGTAAAGACATTAAAAGCTGAAAAGCAGTGACCCAAAGAAATTTAATATTGAACACTAATAATGTTTAATAGCACCTGGGTTAGGTTTAGGAAATACCCTTATACTTGCTGTGCCGCTTATATTTGCAGGGCATGCACCAACACCACTTGCACTTGTTATGCTATATGGGTAAATGCCTGTTGTGATATAAACCGGACTAGTTATAAGATAAGGATTGGTGCTTATACCTGTTAATACTACTGGTGTGGTACCATCGGTATAGGTACATGAGAAAGGAGGGGTACCTGTAAATGTTAATCGCAATTGTGCAATGGATGAATTATTGATACAGATAGAATCTGTTCCTGAAATGGCTACACTAATGGCAGGTAATTTAAGGATAGCTAATTTAACGGTATCACTTTTACAGCCGGTAATTCCTGTTTCTACCAAAAGTAAAGTATCTGTTCCGGTAAGAGCGGTATAGGTAATAGAAATACTGTCAGTTCTGCCAGATACAGCGTTGATACTGCCATATGAAGTGCCACCTTTTAAAGTCCAATTGTATGTAGAGCCAGCAGTTTGGTCCACATCATAAATTACAGTAGTACCAGCGCACACGGTATCGGGCGAAATGGTAGATTGAGCATGAGCACTAAATGCACCA
>CAMCJW010000135.1 GCA_945875195.1 Chitinophaga pinensis
TTTTGTTGAATCCATATTTCCAGCAATTTTCTGCAATGGAGCTTGCCAATGCCTTTTTTTACGGCCTTTTGTACGATTTCTCCGCAACCATTTATGTGCATGGTATTTTTATTCTGCTACATTTTTCACCTGTAAAATTGTTTTATAAAAAATACTTTCAAGTTATTTTGTTTTCTCTTTTTATGGTGTCTCAATCGCTTATTTTATTTTTTAATTTAATAGACACCGGTTTTTTCCCAATTTCGGGTAGGCGGAGTGGAATAGAATTGTTTGCAATGGCCAAGGAAACTAATGGATTGCTTGCGCAGTACCTCGCAGATTATTGGTTTTTGGCCTTGGGTTTGTTATTGCTTATATGGGCGAATTATTTTTTTTACCACCGCATATTTAAACGCGCTTTATTGGATCAAACCGAAATAATAAAAGTTAACTGGTTAGCTGCAATTGGTTTAAGGTTAATTCTTGCAACTGTTATGGTTATTGGTGCAAGAGGAGGATTCAATCTTATTCCACTAACAGTTATTGATGCTGGCCGACAAACCAGAGCGGAGTTGGTTTCTATGGTCATCAATACCCCATTTAACATGATAAAAAGCACGCAACAAAATTTTCTTGAAGAAAAAAATTATTTCACTTCTTCAACAGCTTTGTTTTGGTTTGACCCAATTAAAAAAGAGGAAGTTATTGTTGCTCCAAAAGTAAAAAGAAATATTGTAATACTAATAGTAGAGAGTCTGGGCAAAGAATATGTTGGAGCATACAACAAGGGCAAGGGCTATACACCTTTTTTAGATTCCTTGTATCAGCACAGTGAGGTGTTTTTGCATGCTTATGCCAATGGAAAGAAATCTATTGAGGGAATTCCAGCCATTTTATCTGCCATGCCTTCTTGGATGCAAGTGCCTTATTTAGATTGCTACTACCAGGGTAATCAATTAAATAGTATAGGTTATTACTTAAAAAAGGAATCATACAATACAAGCTTTTACCATGGAGGTAGAAATGGAACCATGAGTTTTGATAATTATGTTGCTTTGAGTAAGGTGGGCGATTATTTTGGGTTAAACGAATATCCCAATAAGGATGATTTCGATGGACATTGGGGAATACCCGACAGACCTTATTTGCGTTATTTTGTATCTGAACTCTCTAAAAAATCACAGCCATTTTTTAGTACGGTTTTTACCCTTACCTCACACCATCCGTATATTTTGCCAGAAGGATTTGAAGGGAAGTATCCTATTGGAACTTTGCCCATTCATAAAACAGTTGGTTATGCTGATGATGCCCTGCGAAATTTCTTTGCCATTGCAAAAAACCAGTCTTGGTACGCCAATACTACCTTTATCATAACTGCCGATCACAGCGCAGAAAATCAAACTGCTTATTATCAAAGTTTGCAAGGCAAATATGAATTACCACTTATTATTTATAGGCCAGATTCACCTATAAAAACCGAAATCGAAACCACCGTTTCGCACCTCGATATTTTAGGATTAGCTATCAAGGATATGGGGTACAATAAGCCATTTTTTAGTTTTGGATCTTATGCTTCTAACAATAAAATGAATGTGGCCATGCAATTTCATGATCAATATTACCAGCTTATCCAATGGCCATACGTATATAGCTTTGATGGCATGCGAAGCTTGGGTTTATATAAACTTACAAGCGATTCGTTGATGGAGAAAAATTTATTGATGGATACAAATTATGCCACTAAAATAGATAGCTTTGAAAATATAACTAAAGCAATGATTCAAACCTATAACAATAGGATCATACAAAACAAAACCTTTGAGCCTTAATTGAACCACACAAAATTTGTGTTCGCTAAAGTTCAAACTCCGTTCTCAATTTTTTGGTCAATGAATTAACCACCAGTTCGTATGAATGATCTATTAATGTCAGAATCTCTTTGTCGTTTAAATCAAGGTTAAAGGTTACGGTATTCCAATGTGTTTTCGACATGTGAAAGCCTGGTTTTACGGCTTCAAATTCTTGCCTTAGTTCAATCGCCTTTTCTGGATCACATTTAAGGTTACAGCTTTTGGGGTTATCCAAGCCAATGAGGCAAAACATTTTACCTGCCACCTTAAAAACCAAAGTAACGTTGTCGAATGGAAAAGTTTCTTCAACTGCTTTTTTTTGAAGGCAATACTCTCTTAAAATTTCAACATGCATTGATTACAAGATGCCAAATAGCTTGAATCCTACTTGTAGTGTAATCATACCATTAGTAATTGTAGGAGCAGTATTTTTATAGCTGAATGCTGATCCCATGCTTCCTGCGTTGAAATCATATTTGGCATCCACTCTAAATTTAAGTAAATCTAAACCAACACCTAATTGAACGCCTGTGGTATTCTTCTTCAAATCTACCTTTTGAAAATCAGTATTATTTAAACTGTTAATATCTGTATTTTGTTTGGTCATGAATTGAAAATTTGGTCCGCCATAAATGCGAAATAATTTTAGCATTTTAAATCCAACTAATACAGGTACATCTATATAATTTGCCGAATGGCTGAAAGTATAACTTTTCCCGTTATCTGTTAAGGTAATATTGCTGGCACGCTTGTTAAATATGAATTCGGGTTGAACAAACAAACCAATGACCATTACTTTAAAACGGCCGTATGCACCAAAGTTAAATGTATTGTTGCCTTCAACACTTGTGGTAAGGCCATTGGTGTTATTTAGTTTAATGTTATCTGCACTCAAACCAGCTTTTAATCCGAACTCTAATTCTTGAGAATAAGAGCTTAATGTTAATGCCACTGCGGCAACAAGTAGGATAATTTTTTTCATATATTTAGTGTTTATTCAAAAGTAAGTAAATTAGTAACAAAAAAAAACCGGAGACAAGCTCCGGTTTTTTTATAAATTATTTAATTGATACTTGGTAAGTACGAGTAATTTTTACTTCGCTCCAATTGGTCGTTGAGCCAATTATTTGGGTATTCAACCGTTACGTCAATTATGGCACCATCTTTCATAACCGGCACTAATTTAGGTTGAATAAATCCTTTATAGGCTGCCACATGTAGTTTTTCAAAGCGGTCTTTTACTTCCTTCAATAAAGTTTGATCAACTTTTACACCATAGCCTTCAACCAATGCAGTTGCAGCTTTGTAATCGCCTTCCGATTTAATGCGTTGTATTTCTTTCAACAACTCGCCAAATAATGCCCTTAGTTTCTCGTAATCATTTATTTTAACGTAGGTTTTGCCATCTTGTTTAAACACAGTTATTACATTGTCTTTTTTGCCTTTTTCGTATACCCATGAAGCATTTAATTGTCGGTTACGCATATGCGCTTCCTCTAAGTTTTCACCTAATTGTAGGCGAGTTAATTGGGTAATTAATCCACCACGGATATAACCATCGTATTCTGTTTTACCCACTTCAAGGCTAGGCATTACACCTAAATCCACTAATTTTTGATCATATACATAATACAAAGCCACTAAATCGGCTCTTGCTTCTTCCAAAGTACTTGCATAATTCATCAATGTTTGATCTGGATCGCCAACACCTTTATTAATTTTACCAGATGCGTGTCCAATTACCTCATGCATATCTGTATGTAAATCGCCAGCCAAAGCACCATATTTGCTAGCTCTTTCAATCTCTTCGGCAGAAACACAAAACTCTTTCATCATTGGACTTTTAGCACCAATAATATTATAAGAGTGTACAATATTTCCCAATGAAACAGATTTAGAGCCATGTTGCTGTCTGATCCAATTTGCGTTAGGTAAATTTATACCAATGGGAGTGGAAGGATTACTTGCACCCGCTTCTTGTATAACAGTAATTACTTTTGCAGTAATGCCTTTCACACTTTCCTTTTTATGTTCTGCGGCAATAGGCGAGTGGTCTTCAAACCATTGTGCTTCCTTGGCTATAGCGGCAATGCGCTTGGTAGCTTCCATGTCTTTTAAACTTACCACTGATTCAAATGAAGCACGTTTGCCAATGGCATCATCATATACTTCAATAAATCCGTTTACCACATCAATTCTGCTTTCGGTATCATTTACCCAAGCAATGTTGTACTCATCCCAAACTTTTAAATCGCCAGTTTGGTAGTATTTAATTAATAATTCCAAGGTCTTTTTTTGTTGGTCGTTTTCTGCAACAGTTGCTGCTTTTTCTAACCAATAAACTATTTTCTCAATAGCTGCAGAATACATACCTCCAACTTTCCAAACTTCTTCAGTTACCACGCCATTTACCTTCATCATCTTAGAATTTAATCCCCAAGAAATTGCATTGGTATCGTTCACATTTATTCTAGAACTGTAATAAGCATCTACTTCTTTTTGGGTCACACCTTCATAAAAGTTGTTGGCCGAAGCAGCCACATTGTCGATGCCTGAAGCTAGGTTCACTACTTTTGCTTCGAAGTTTGGATCAAAAATAATTGGTTTTAAAAATGCAGTAAACTGTTCCAAAGTTTTGCCATTTAATGGTAGCAAACTTGCATCTGTTGCAGCCAGTAATGAACTAAAATAATTGAAATCACAAGCTGGCACAAACTTCATGTTTGAATAATGGTGGTGAATACCATTTGAGAAAAACACCCTCTTGGCATAAATTTCAAAATTCTTCCAATCGACAGTTGTTTTATCTCCAGTGTAGCTGTTTAATATGGCTTCATTGGTTTTACGAATGGTTAGATTGTGTTTGTAGCGTTGATCATAAAAAATGTCTCTTCCACAATTGGCTGCTTCAAAAAGGTAGTACGAAAGCTCTTTTTGTTTGGGCGTTAAGGTTTCAAATCCAGGGATTTCAAAACGCAATACTTGTAAATCTGCAAATTCATCGCAGTTTACCTCAAAGTTAGATTCGTTGGTGGCACTTGATTTTTTGTCTCCAGTGCAGGCGCTAAAGCCTAGTGTAGCGCCAATGGCTCCGTATAACATGGTTTTTTTGAGATTCATATATTAATGACTTAATTTGAGCAAATATATAAGTTGTATTGTGAAAGGTATTACCATTCGTCAAATTCTGAATCAAAAGGTTAAAAAATACAACCAATTGGATTTTATTACCCACGACCCAATTTCAATCCCTCATCAATTTAGCAAAAAGCAGGATATTGAAATTGCAGGTTTGTTTGCAGCTATTTTTGCTTGGGGGCAACGCGTTACCATCATCAATAAATGCAACGATTTACTTGCTAGAATGGATCATTCACCACATGATTTTATACTAAATCACCAAGAAAAAGATTTGTTGCAACTTACACAGTTTAGTCACCGCACTTTTAATGATACCGATTTATTATACTTCGTGTTTTTTCTAAATCACCATTATCAAAAACACGCAAGTTTAGAGCAAGCCTTTTTATTCGGTTTGAACCAAAAAGACCCTAATATAGAGCAAGGCTTAAATGGTTTTAGGAAATACTTTTTTTCTTTAAACGATGCACCGCAAAGAACAAAAAAACATATTGCCAGTCCGGCCCAAAACTCCGCATGCAAGCGCCTCAACATGTACCTACGTTGGATGGTGCGCAAGGACAATATGGGTGTAGATTTTGGCATTTGGAATGGCATAAAATCCTCCCAATTAATTTGTCCGCTCGATGTGCATGTAAGCAGAGTTGCTAGAAGTTTCGGTTTGATACAAAGAAAACAAGACGATTGGCAAACCGCCGTTGAACTTACCAATGTCCTCAAACAATTCGACCCCAAAGACCCCGTAAAATATGATTTCGCCCTCTTTGGCATGGGTGTGGAACACGAATTGTTGTAGGGGCGAAAATGGCCTTCTCAAGGGAGATTTGCGGGTATTGCAAAAGGGCGAAAGATTTTTCGCCTCTACATCTGCTTTCCCGGGGATTTCGTTGTATGGGCGAAAATTTTTTCGCCCTTTTCCCTTAAGGAATATTCCCCTACCTTTGCCTTTG
This sequence comes from Chitinophaga pinensis, assembly GCA_945875195.1. GTDB lineage: Bacteria > Bacteroidota > Bacteroidia > UKL13-3 > UKL13-3 > B1. The sequence goes on from CAMCJW010000135.1 coordinate 5,921, forward strand.
AAAGGTCGGTGTAATATTTGAAAAAATTAATACTAATTTTAAAATAGCTCAACCGCTTTGCTAAAACCAGGCTTCTTTACCCTCGTGGGATTTTTGGTAACTTGTTGCCAAAGACGTTAGAAGGTTGCAGCTCCTGTGGAGGCTAAATCCTATTCATTTACGGATTTTTATCAAAAGCCGACCTTTCTTTTTTGATTATTAAATCCTTTAAATTTAATCATGCGGCTAATGTTTGACCCCTTTGGGGTCACATGTTTATAGCATGCCAATTACCCTATAAACATACCACCCCGAAGGGGTCGAATAGGGATTAGCGAAACAACAATACACTCAATTTTTGAGAGCTTTTTAAGCCTTACAATATTTTGGTTTACAAGAACTAATTTGAATTTAATTACTTATTCCATCAAAGCATCCTATACAACTCTCTTACCTTAATGATTACATGAATAAATAGCAAGGCAGGCCAAACGAGGGCGCTCTGACTGGCATAATTTACAATAATGATGCTCACCAAAATGCCAATATTAAATGTGGCAACTACAATATACAGGAGCTGAAAACGCGGACTATTAGCGTTTGTAAACGATAAAACGGCAAATACCAATAAAAGTAATACCGAAATAATGGAAACTATATAAGCAATGTTCATATTTTTGCAACAAATATGAATTACAAAATTGGCATTTCAAACTCTACGGATCATTTTATCCGCATCAGCGCTTGGGTCAGCAACCCCAATGAAAATAATTTTAACTTACAATTGCCTGCTTGGCGCCCTGGCAGGTATGAGTTGGCAAATTATGCCAAGAATATTAGGTGCTTTGAAGTAAGCAATGAAAAGGGTGAATTGCTGCCTTTTAAAAAGCTAAGCAAAGACCTTTGGGAGGTATTCGCACAAGGATTTAATAAGGTGCATATTTCTTATGAATATTATGCCAACCAAGCAGATGCTGGAGCCAGTTTTGTAAGTGAGCAATTAATGTATTTGAACCCAGTAAATTGTTTTATGTATGTGGAAGGTAGAATGAATGATGCCTTTGAAATCACGTTAGATATACCCAATGATTGGCAAATTGCTTGTCAGTTAAAACACCAAGATAAAACATTGTTTGCGTCTAATTTTGATGCCTTGGCTGATAGTCCATTTTTTGCTTCACCTAATTTGGTTCACCATAGTTTTGGTTTGAACCAAACCAATATTCACTTTTGGTTTGAAGGTGGCACTACCAATAACATGGCCAAGTTGGAGGCCGATACGCGAGCTTATGCCCAAGCACAAATCAATATTTTTGGCGAGTTACCGCTCAATGATTATCATTTTTTATACTTGCTTACTCCCCAAAAATTTAGGCATGGTGTTGAACATGCAGATTCTACTGTAATAGCAATGGGACCAGCAGCAGAGTTGGATCAGCCCGAATTTTACAATGATTTTATAGCCATTAGCTCGCATGAGTTATTTCATTTGTGGAATATCAAAAGGATTAGACCAAGTGAGATGTTGCCTTATGATTTTACCAAGGAAAATTACTCAGAATTGGGCTATGTTTACGAAGGCATAACTACCTATTACGGCGATTTGATGTTGTTGCGCAGTGGCGTTTGGGATTTTGAGCAATATGCAGCTAGTTTGGCAAGTGATTTAAATAGACATTACAACAACCCTGGACGTTTTA
>CAMCJW010000136.1 GCA_945875195.1 Chitinophaga pinensis
ATTCATTGAGGCAAAAATGTAGTTTATTATTCAATAAAAAAACTACCTCATGTATTCAATCCTATAAATAAAATTCAATGAAGGTAAAATCACCAGCAGTAAGCGTAAACTAATTAGTATAAATAAAGGTTCTAAAGATTATTTACCTACTATGATACCAACTAACTTGGATGGTTTGTATGAAAAAAGTTGCTGCCCAAAGGCAGGAGATTTTAATATTTACTCAAAATTTCCTGGTAAAATGCTTCATATATCGGAACAATCTGATGTATGTCGAATTCTTTTGCTCTTTCCAAAGCATTGTATTTAAATAGCTTCAACCTAATAGGGTCTTCTAAAATATAAATAGCCTTTTCTGCCATACTTGCTACATCGCCTACATCGCATAAAAACCCAGTTTTGCCATCCATATTTAACTCTGGTATTCCGCCTGCATTACTTGAAATTACAGGCAACTCACAGGCCATTGCTTCTAGGGCAGCTAATCCGAAACTTTCAGTTTCGCTTGGCATTAAAAACAAATCACAAACCGATAATATTTCTTCTACCTGATTTTGTTTTCCTAAGAAAGTAACACTTTCACCTAAGTTCAATTCTCGGCACAATTTTTCAATGTTAATGCGCTCCGGACCATCGCCAATTAACAATAACTTGGCTGGCATTTTCTTCTTAATTTCTGCAAAAACTTTTACTACATCATCAATGCGTTTTACCTTCCTAAAATTGGAGGTATGCACTATTAACATCTCACCATTGGGTGCAATGGCCGTTTTAAAATGCCCACGATTTTGCTTGCTAAACCTAGTAAAATCAATAAAGTTGGGGATAACCAATATTTCTCTGCATATATTTAATATGTTAAAAGTATCTTTCTTCAATGATTCAGAAACGGTTGTTACTCCGTCGCTCATATTGATGCTGTACCTCACCACAGGTTCAAAACTGGCATCTTTGCCAACCAAGGTAATATCTGTACCATGAAGTGTTGTAATAACGGGTATATGAATTCCTTCGGTTGCTAATATTTGCTTAGCTAATATAGCAGCACTGGCATGTGGTATCGCATAATGTACGTGCAGTAAATCTAGTTTCGCAGATTTTACCACATCTACTAAATGACTGGTTAATGCTGTTTCGTAAGGCGGAAAATCAAACAAAGGATAGTTACTTACATATACTTCATGGTAAAAAGTATTCTCAGTAAAAAAATCTAATCTTGCAGGTTGCTTATAGGTTATAAAATGTACTTTATGACCTCTTAAAGCTAAGGCTTTTCCTAATTCTGTTGCCACCACACCGCTACCACCGTAGGTTGGGTAACAAACAATTCCTATATTCATATTTAGTTTGTCTTCTTATGCTGATTTATAAAAAATCATTTTCACAATTTCAATTGTATCAATTATATTCTAATTGCTACCTACTTTTTAAAACAACCATTTTCGCTTAATGGTTTTAATTTTTGGTTCGAACCTATTGTAAGTCGGTATTTAAACGGTACCTACAAACGCGGTTATTACCTTTATCACAAACAAATATATTTCTATTGTAGTAACAAATACCTGTTGGGTCTATTAAATTAAATGGCCCACTACCTTTACCATCCGAACCACTGCCACCAAATGAAACAATAATTTGTTTTTTATAATTGCTATTAGCTGGCGGATTTACACCTTCAAATCCACCATTGGTAAAAATAAAAACAGAATCTTTTTCGCTATCAGTAACAAAAATATACCCACTGGCATCTGGGGCTACATAAATATCCTCAGGCTTTTTGAACCTAAAACTTTCATACATAAACCTATCTGCTTTTGTTACATCAAAATTTAAAAATGCTGAATTTTCTCCATAGATAGTTCCTTGATCTGGATCTTCTGTTGCTACTACACTCAAAGCTCTGTATTCTAAATTCACATTTGGATCAGACAGTGCTAAAAAGAAATTCTTGGAAGTACTAATGCCCGAAAGCCTCTGGGGTGGACCCGCCAAGGTTGCAATGCCACTTATGCCCACACTCGATTTAAGGCTGCTTTGATTTGGATTCAAATTAGTAGTAAAGCCTATATTTAAACCTGATGCATCAAAAATAAGTACGCCATTATCTGGTCTAGCAAAACCCAATTGGTCGTTTCGTGGACCCGTTCTTGAAACATAAAGCGTATTGTCCCACAGAGTTGCCAAACCTGTAAATTGAACAGCTATGTCATCAGCACCTCTGAATGAAGTATTATTCCTACTTTCATCACAGGCATAATGTGTGAGTGTATCAATAAATTTTGGAGTGCCTGCTGCCAATAATTCCATGTGATAAACTGCCGCAACATTGATAACTTTTGTGGCATCAGTATAAACCCTGCCTGCTACATATGTATGTAATCTTCTATCTTGAGTTATGTCTGTTGCACCAATAATATTTAATCTATAAACCAATTCCGATTTTTGATTATATATCAAAAGTTCATTGTCATTTATGTTGTTTTCATCATTATCAACCACAATATAAATCAAATCATCATAACCAACAAATACATCTAAAGGCTTATTTACATTGTTTATAAATGGGTATAAAGGAACATAGCTAACATTGCTTGGCGCAAGGTTTGGGTCAATACTACCTTGTTGTAATACATCATCAACAGTATTGTTTTTTTTGCTTCCAAAAATAGAACAACTCTGTATTCCTACTATTCCAATAAGTAGTAATATCCCAAAAAGAAACTTAGATTTTACCTGATGCATATTGAAAGTGTTAAACGGTGTATATTGCCCAAACGTGATTTATTGCTGAACCCATAATCAAACCTAAAAACCCCAAAATTTCTTTGCATACGCATGCCAAATCCTGCTGTTGGGAAACTGTAACTTTCATCACTGCCAAATTCATAACCGGTTCTGGCAAAAAGTAAGTTGCGGTAATTATATTCTGCACCTGTTGCAAAGCTTTCATTGTTATCTGTTGGGTGATTCAATTGAGCCGCTAATGTTACAATATGCGTTGAATTGTGCAATGCATCTAATGCACCACCAATCCTAAAAACACTAGGTGCAGTTATCTCCGCGAAATTTGTAATGGTTTTTTCACCATTCATTTTTAAAATAGTTACACTGCCATCAGGCGCTACATTCATTCCAAAATTACTAAATGAAACACCAAACTTGCTATTCATCAAACCTATATTGTAGGTTAATCCCAAATCAAATAGCACGTTGTTTACTCGCACATCAGCAATTCCTTCATGCGCCCATTTTCCATTTACCCCAAAACTAAAATTATCAGTTAAAATTTGTGCATACGTTAGGCCAATCAAGGTGTTGCTAACATTTACATTCCTGCCTGTGCCATAAGGTTGCCACTCGGTGGTTTCTTCCATAGTAGCATAATTCAATGATTGTACCTGCAAGCCCAAATATTTTAATTTACCAATATTTATTACCGCTCCAAAATAGTTAGCCGAAGAATTGGCGTAATACCTGGTGTGCGAAAGTTGAAAATTAACCTTGCCTGTATCTACTTTAGTAATGCCTGCAGGGTTCCAATACATGGCCGAAACATCATTGGTAATGCCCACAACTGCTCCCGACATAGAGGTGGACCTGGCATCATTTGGTATTTTTAAAAATTGCATACCGCTTCCTCCTGTGCGCGAATTACCAAAAGTTGGCAAAATTTGAGCATTGGAAAGCACTGATAAACAAACTAATAATGCAGCAAGTAGCCTTTTATACATAGTGAGGCAAATTATGTAATTTCCTTTACAAAACAGAGCACTTACAATAATTTATTGTTAAGTTAAAATGCAGTCCATCCTTGAGCCTGCAAAGGATGCTTATTTCCACCTTTAGAAATCATGTTCATCCCTTCATTTGAATCCGTTACAAAACCAATAATGCTAAAATCTGCATGGTGTTCTAATTTGCTAAAATCTTCTTGTTTAATTGTAAACAGTAACTCGTAATCCTCGCCACCACTCAAGGCACACATGGTAGGGTCTAAATCTAATTCACGCGCAAAATTATAGGTAGTTGGGTCAATTGGAATCTTTTCTTCATAAATAGTGATGCCCACATTGGAGCTTTTTGCCAAATGAAAACACTCGCTAGCCAAGCCATCACTAATATCCATCATGGATGTTGGATGTATGTTCAAGGTTTCTAAAATGGCAATGATGTCTTTGCGTGCCTCTGGCTTCAATTGGCGTTCTATGATGTAATCGTATCCAGATAAGTCGGGCTGAACCGACGGATTGTCTAAATAGACGCGCTTTTCGCGTTCCAGGAATTGGTAGCCACAATAAGCACCTCCCAAATCACCGCTTACTACCAATAACTCATTTACTTTAGCACCATTTCTAAAACTCAAATCTTCTTCTTTTGCCTCTCCAATGGCTGTAATGCTTATGGTTAAGCCTTGTTTGGCAGTGCTGGTATCGCCACCAATTAAATCAACTTGGTAGTTTTTGCAAGCCATTTGAATTCCTGCATATAGTTCTTCCACTGCTTCCAACGAAAACCTGCTCGACAAAGCTATAGAAACTGTAATTTGCTTGGGTTTGGCATTCATCGCATAGATATCACTCAAATTTGCCACCACAGCTTTGTATCCCAAATGTTTCATGGGAAAATAACTCAAATCAAAATGCACTCCTTCCACCAACATATCCGTTGATATCACGGTTTTATACCCTGGTGTTGGACTAATAACCGCGGCATCATCTCCAACTCCGAGGTTAGTATTATTTACCAATTCAAAATTTTTAGTTAAGTGACTTATTAAGCCAAATTCACCTAATGTGCTAATTTCAGTCCTCTGTGCATTTTCAAACATCTTGCAAATTTACGCCATTTTTAGGTTCAGGCAAATGTATACCTTGCTTTTTACACCTAGAAAGGCAAACCCAATCTTCACTTTTAGTTATTTCAAATAGGTATTAATAGGTTCGAACCAAATTCAATTATTTTAACAATAGTGCCAATAGCGTAAATAAATTAGTATTTCCTTCTTGTTTATACTCAGCTAAGTTTTGTTGAAAGTGGGGTAAATCAAATAAAAACGACTTCAAGTTATCTGCACTTAACTCCTTAAAATGCCGGCCATAACCCAGTTTATCTATATACGCTGCATTCATGTACTGTTCAAATTGATTGGCAATAGGGAAGGAGTAAATTGGTTTTTTAAGGTAAACTGCTTCACTAATAAATGAAAAGCCACCATTGGCAATAACCGCTTTTGCGGAGGCAAAATCTGTAATAAATTGGGTTTCGCTAAAGGGTTTGTATTGCACATTTCCTTCTATTTTATCTAAATTCATGCCATAAACAATGAAGTTTTCATTTGGGAGTTTTGCGAGTGTTTCTTGAACGGTTTTTAAGCTGCTCGATGTTTGATACATCAATAAATGATTTTGCTGGCTCACCACCGCTTCTTCAATAGTTTTTCTTATGATGGGTGGCATAACACTCGTATTTTTCTTAATTACTTTTGCTTTAAAAAAGCTAGTTATAAAATAATGATTGCAGCTCGGAACCTTAGATTTTACAATCTGTTTAGCCAATCTGTAGTTTCCTTTTTCACCTTTTTCAATTGTTATGTCCAACTCACACCTGTTCATTACCTGCATGTTGTCTATGCTAATCAATGGTAGCTTATGAAGCTTTGCAAAATAGAAAGAAAAACTCTCAAAATCTGTTATTACTAATTGCGGTTTAAAATCCCTTTCTAGTTGCAATTGCTTACCAATATTATACACAAGATTCTTTCCAGCGTTTTTTAGGTTCAACATAAAAGTGCCAGTTTTCGATACTTCAGCATTTTTATAAGCAAAATGAAAGCCCTTTATTTCTGTAACCCTTCCTGGAAAGCTCTTGTCCAGAAAAGTAAAAGCCCTTGAACTCGAAACAACATGAACATCGTGCCCAATATTTAAAAGGTATTCAATGACCACTTTGCTTCTGGTAGCATGTCCCATGCCTTCTCCCGGCACTCCGTATAAAATTTGCATAATTTATTGGTTCAATTATTTTAAGAATTTTTTATGGGTAATCAAATGCCTTGTAATATCTACATACAATAGCAGTCCAGCAATAAACACTCCCATCAATGCTCCGGCTGTTACATCTATAATACTATGAGCTCCTAGTGCCACTCTAGATACGCCAATTCCCGTTGCCCATACAAAAGGTAAATAATACAATTTTCTGAGGTTCACATTTTTGGTATTGTGTAAAATGCCAAATGAAAATATCATGGCCAACAAAAATGCATTAAAAGTATGTCCGCTAGGAAAAGAATAACCACCTTCAAGCACCCAATGTTGCAATACTTGCGGATCTATATTGTTAAATAGTTCAGGCTTATTAACTGTTTGCCCGCCAAAGAATGCTATTCGTTCATCCTTGCTAAGCTGGTATAATGAATCAACCAAAGCATTCATTTGCAATCTGCTCAACATTTCATGGTGACTAGGGCGTTCGAGCTTTAACAAAGGCTTTGTATACTTTTCATTAATGGCAGCAAAGGTTCCAATAATTAAAGCCAATCCAACAAATGCCTTTCCAAAAATCACAAGCTTATTTTTCCACCCAATTTCTTGCACCGTATATAAAACACATGCCACAATAACGCCAATCGTTGTGCCAACAGTTCCCCCAGATTGCGTTAAATAATAAGCAATATTTGTCCACCAGCTATTGCAAACCGTTGCGCTAAAGCCTAAGTTGAATGTCCAAATTATCGCCCAAAGAACAATTGAACTGAATAAACCAAGTTGCAGTATTTTTTGAACCATAAATTATGTGAAAACATCATTTAAATAAAAAAAATAAACTAAACCACCGGCTTAAATTGTTCAAATGCCTGCATGCAACTATTGCAATAATGCAAACTGCGGCAAAGTGTTGGTCCAAAAGGCGTTTTCATATCCACATTTTTGCTACCACAAAAAGGACATTCAATATTCTCTAGGAGCTCTTGAGTAATTTCACCCTGGTGTTTTGGGGGAGGAGCAAGGCCATGTTTTTTGAGGTGTTGCCTGCCACGCTCGGTGATGAGATTGCTGTTCCAAGGTTTGTTAAAAGTAGTTCTTACTTCCACTTCTTTAATTCCTAAATCTATTAAACAAGTATGTACCATTTTTTCCATTTCCCTAATGGCAGGGCAACCAGAAAAAGTTGGCGTCATTTCTACAAATGCCTTTTGTTGATCACTACTCAAAATAATACCGGTAATAATACCCATATCAACCATAGAAATTGTCGGAATCTCAGGATCCATTACCGTTTCTAATGCATTCCACAATGTTTGTTCTGTAATCATATTTTTTTGCTTTTGGCTACTAGCTTCTGGCTACTTGCATTTTGCGACAGTAAAAGTAATTAATTTTAAGAATATCTTATAGAATTCTAGTTGCTAGAGGCCAGAGGCTAGAAGCCAGCAGCTTGTTTGGTAAACCATTAAGAGATATAATCCTAGTAATTTTATTGGATACCATTTGCCTCAATAGCATCAATAAATTTAAATTCCGTCATTAAACTGACGCAATTCAATTGATTTCCGTCACTATACTGCCGCACTTCAATATTTTTGTATCATTA
>CAMCJW010000137.1 GCA_945875195.1 Chitinophaga pinensis
AGCCAGAATCAGTGATTTGTATGGTGTTATTCAGAGTATAACGGGCAAGGTAGAATTGGTGTATGAAGGTGAATTAGAAGGGTCTCAAAATGTGGCGCAAAATTTAGTTGGTAAAGCCATTCGTACCTATTTCACCGAAAAATTCCCTAACCCTGAAAAAGTTAAAAAGGCCAAGCAAGGAAATCCTTATGCCACCATTATTAATTGGTTCAATGATGGCTATACGGTTAATGCTTTAACTCAAAGTAACGATGTAAACTACCTAAACGCCATGCTTACCGTTGAGGGTCTTGGTGAATTGGTTAAATCATTGTATCCTAAGTCGCAAGAATCAGAAAAATTGATTTTAATGGAATTGGTTCTACACGGATTAGCAGAATACAGTCAGTTAAGTAAAAATCAATTGGTAAAGGGTTTCGAATTCAAAGACCTCATGAGTGGCATGTTTAAATTGCGCGACGATGCTTAAGAATCATTCTTGGTTTCATTTTTACTATAACCTATCTTGCCAATATGAAAACTAAAGAAGAAATTGTAACTGATTGGTTACCCCGCTATACCGGACGTGATTTAAAAGATTTTGGTGAATATATTTTACTCACCAATTTTATTAACTATGTAGAGATTTTTGCCAAGAGGTTTGATGTAGAAATAATGGGTAAAGACAAACCCATGCAAACCGCTACTGCTAATAATATTACCATCATTAATTTTGGAATGGGAAGTGCAATGGCTGCAACTTGCATGGATTTATTGAGCGCCGTTCATCCCAAAGCTGCCTTGTTTTTAGGCAAATGTGGTGGATTAAAAAGGTCCACCAAAATTGGAGATTTAATTTTACCTATTGCGGCCATAAGAGGAGAGGGAACTAGCAACGATTATATCATGCAAGAAATTCCAGCACTTCCATCTTTTCGTTTGCAAAAAGCAGTTTCGGCTACCATTGTAAAACATGAAATGGATTATTGGACTGGCACAGTGTACACTACCAACCGCCGTGTTTGGGAGCATGATGAAGAGTTTAAGAATTACTTGCGTAAAACACGTGCCATGGGAATCGACATGGAAACAGCAACCATTTTTATCACTGGTTTTGTGAATGAAATTCCTAAGGGTGCATTGTTGTTAGTGAGCGACAATCCCATGGTGCCGGAGGGAGTTAAAACATCCAAAAGTGATGTGTCTGTTACCGCACAATTTGTAACCAAACACCTAGAAATTGGCATCGATTCTTTGATTGAATTGAGAGATTCTGGTGAATCGGTTAAACACTTGCGTTTCGAATAGTTTCTTATTTAAAGAAGTGCAGTTGTAAAAATTCTTCAGGATGAATAATGGGTATTTTTGAATTTATGTAGTCGAATCCATTGAAGGTTACAATGGCATCTGCTCCCGCGTCAATGGCCGAAAAGTACTGAATGCCATCCTCAATATCCAGGTAGTTGGAAGCAAATACTTTGTTTATAGTTTCTTGGTTTTCGCTACTTACTCTAAAGTTTAAAAAAACTTCTTGTAGCGTGTTCTTTAACATTTTTTTATTTTTCACTTTCTTGCCAACTAAATAATAAACAATAGCAATACTTACAGGCGAAACCATCGGTTTTTGGTAGCGTAAGAAAATTAATTCTAAACACTTAGTGCAAGTTTCGTTTTGATCCGAATTGCTATTCAGCCAATCTATAATAACATTGGCGTCAACAAAAATAGTCCGCATTAAGATTTAAATTCTTTTTTGTAATTACGGTGATTCCCTAATTTAAAAATACCTGATAATTTATTAATTTCTGGAGAATGAAATTGATATTCTCCCTTTGATTTATTTTTCTTAACCGCAATGTATGTTGCCAGAAAATCTTCTACGATAGAGGATAATGACTCATCCTCTTGCTCCACATATTTTTTTGCTTCCAGAATTATATCTGGATCACAAGTTAAAGTAAGTTTGGTTTTATTCTTTTGTTTCATCCTTCAAATATACGTATCTATTTTTTAATAATACGTATATTTATTTTTTTGTCGACAAATTTCTTCATTTGATAGATTTATTGAAGGTTGTGGTAATTGTAGGCATATATTTGCGTCTCATTTATGGCAAAGAGAAGTTTTAATAGCAATGGCAACCTCAAACAGGAACCAGAAAAAGCAAAAATTACCAAGGAAACTTTAAGCGAGGCACTTTCATTGTTTGCTTATATAAAACCCTTTAGAGGCAAGTTTATTTTGAGTTTGGTTTTCATTGCCTTATCAGCATTTAGCACCATGATTTTTCCATTTTTATTGGGGAAAATGATTGATGCTGCGTCACCTGGGGCTCAAGTGCAATTGCCTCAAGCTAGCATGAACACAGAGGCTTTGGGCTTCAACTTAAAAACAGTGCAATGGAGTTTAAATACCATATTACTTTTATTGTTTCTTCAACTTTCGGTTCAAACCATCTTTTCTTTTATGCGTATATACCTCTTAACTGAGGTAGGCGAAAAATCATTGGCCAATATGCGCACCGATTTATATGGCAAGTTATTGAGTCAGCCTATGAGTTTTTACAGCGACCAAAGAGTTGGCGATTTAAGCAACAGAATCAGCTCCGATTTATCTCAAATTCAAGACGCCATTTCTTTCACTTTGGCCGAATTTTTAAGAGGAATTTTTACCCTAATCATTGGGCTAAGTTTTATCTTTTGGATATCTGTAGAATTGGCTTTGGTCATGCTTGCGGTAGTTCCATTAATCGCTGTTGTGGCAGTATTATTTGGGGTTCGAATTAGAAAAATGGCCAGAAAAGCACAAGACCAATTGGCCGAAAGTGGCACCATTGTTCAAGAAACGTTTCAAGGGATTTCTATTGTGAAAGCCTTTACCAGCGAATCTTATGAGATGAAAAGGTATAGCAAAAGTATTTTTAGCGTGGTAGAAACAGCCATTTCAAACGCCCGCTACCGTGGTGCTTTTGTGAGCTTCATGATTTTTAGTGTTTTTGGGGCCATTGCCTTTGTCATGTGGTACGGCGCAGGCATGATCAAGAGTGGCGATTTAAGCGCAGGCGATTTAACCATGTTTGTTATTTTTTCTGCCTTTGTTGGTGGAACTTTTGCTGGCTTTGCAGATATGTTTAGTCAGTTGCAAAAAACATTAGGTGCAACTCAAAGAGTCAGAGAGCTATTGCGAGAGGGTGGCGAAGAGGTTGATTTAATCATGAATGAAGCGCCCTTAATACACCGCATTAAAGGAAATGTGAAATTTGAAAATGTTGCCTTTTCTTATCCTTCCCGCAAAGATGTGCAGGTGCTGAGAAATATAAATTTGGAAGTAAATTACGGTGAGCAAGTGGCATTGGTTGGCCCAAGTGGCGCTGGTAAAAGTACCATTGCCTCTCTTTTATTGAAATTTTATGAGCCTACTCATGGACAAATATTTTTTGATGGCATAAACAGCGAAGAATTTGGCTTAACAGAATTAAGAAAACAAATTGCTTTTGTGCCTCAAGATGTGATTTTATTTGGTGGAACCATCAAAGAAAATATAGCTTATGGCAAACCTAATGCGAGCGATGAAGAAATTTTAGCCGCTGCTCAAAAGGCAAATGCCCATGAGTTTATCCAAAGGTTTCCTGAGGCATACGAAACCGTGGTTGGCGAGCGTGGTATTAAATTAAGCGGTGGCCAACGTCAGCGAATTGCCATTGCCCGCGCAATCCTTAAAGACCCAGCCATTTTATTGTTAGATGAAGCTACAAGTTCATTAGACAGTGAAAGCGAACAATTGGTTCAAGAAGCCTTAGAGTATTTAATGAAGGGCCGCACCAGCTTTGTTATAGCACATCGTTTATCTACTGTACGAAACGCACATAAAATCATTGTAATCGACAAAGGCACTGTTCAAGAAATGGGCAAACACGAAGAACTAATGGCCAACCCAAGTGGAATTTATAGGAAATTGGTAGATTTACAATTGGAATGGTCATCCCTTGAGAAATAGCACATTGCAATTCAAAATTTATAAAAGTTTTTTCAATTGCTAATTTAAAATAAATTTGCCGCTATTAGTTGGTTTTGGTTTCGGCCTGAACCAATAAATAAATATAGATTAAAACCATTCTAATAAGTCACTATGTCGGAATTTCAATTGGTAATGCCCAAAATGGGTGAGAGTATTGCAGAAGCAACTATTATTCGTTGGACAAAAAACGAAGGGGACATGATTGCTCCTGATGAAACTGTTTTAGAAATTGCTACAGATAAAGTAGATTCTGAAGTGCCTTCTCCTAAAGGTGGAAGATTAATTAAAATTCTTTTCAAAGAAGGTGATGTGGTTCCTGTGAATGCCCCAATTGCAATTATTGCTTTGGAAGGATCAACAAGTGCTTCAGTCCCTGCACCTGTCGCCCCAAAAGTGGAAGCGCCAGTTGAGGTAAAAGCTGCCGTTCAATCTGTTGAAAATACAATGGCATCGGTTCAGCAAACCACTGCGCCAATTGGTGGAAGCAGGTTTTATTCTCCTTTGGTTCTGAATATTGCCCGTGCCGAAAATATTAGTATGGCTGTTTTAGAAACCATTCCAGGTACAGGTGCCGAAGGAAGAGTAACCAAGCGCGATATTTTAAGCTACTTACAAAGCGGTAATAACAATGCAGCAGCAATTCCTGCAGCAGCCCCTGTAGTTTCTGCTCCTGTTGTTTCAGCACCTGCTGCTTCAAACACTCCAGCAGCCCCAGCCGCAAAAGCAGCCGTTAGCTTATCTGGTGGCGACGAAGTAATAGAAATGGACCGCATGCGCAAACTCATCGCCGATCACATGGTTATGAGCAAGCATACTAGTCCGCATGTTACCTCATTTGTGGAAGCAGATGTAACCAATATGGTTAATTGGAGAGCAAAAGCCAAGAAAGTATACGAGAAAAGAGAAGGGGAGAACATCACTTTTACGCCAATGTTTATTGAGTGTGTGGTAAAAGCCATCAAAGATTTCCCAATGATCAATGTAACCGTTGATGGCTATAATATTATCAAGCGCAAAGCCATCAATATTGGCATGGCAGCAGCATTGCCAAGCGGTAACTTAATAGTGCCAGTTATAAAAAATGCAGATACCATGAACATGGTTGGCCTTACCAAATCGGTGAACGCCATGGCCAATAAAGCAAGAGCAAATAAATTGGCACCAGACGATATTCAAGGTGGTACATTCACCTTAACCAATGTTGGTGGATTTGGAAACCTGATGGGAACTCCCATCATCAACCAACCACAAGTAGCAATTATGGCTACTGGTTCCATCAAGAAAAAACCTGCAGTACTAGAAACCGAAATGGGCGACGTTATTGCAATCCGTCACATGATGTTCCTCAGCCTCAGCTATGACCACCGCGTGGTTGATGGCTCTCTGGGCGGCAGCTTCTTAAAAAGAGTAGCCGACTACATGGAGCAATGGGACGTTAATAGAGAAATTTAGAAGAAAGAAGGGGAGAAAGAGAACGAGAAAGAGAAAGAGACCGGGTCTAATGACCCAACCCCGACCTTCAGGTTGGTGGACAACACCCAACCCCAACCTTCAGGTTGGGGATTCAGGCGGACAACACCCAACCCCGACCTTCTGTGGTAACCAAAGCCTTGGCGCAGGTTACAGTTTGACGATATAAAAAAAAGGTGGGCTTGCCCACCTTTTTTTTGGGTCTCCAAATCACCCCCTCTCCAAATCACCCCCTCTTCCTCATGTTAACAACTTTTTGAAAACAATCAATCTGCCATTTTGGTTGCCGGTACTAAAAAACCTACTTTTGTATCCCGTAAGTACACATTTACGGTTTAACTTTATTCTTTTTGAATGTCTGATTTAAGGACCTAGCAATCAGATTCCCCAATAGTTTTTGCCGTATTTGGTGCCTCAAGTAAAATCATTATGACACCAAAATACATTTTCGTTACAGGCGGAGTTACGTCCTCATTAGGCAAAGGAATTATTGCAGCTTCCTTAGCAAAACTTTTGCAAGCCAGAGGTTATACCGTTACCATTCAAAAATTGGATCCATACATCAATGTGGATCCAGGTACGCTAAACCCATACGAACATGGTGAGTGTTTTGTAACCGAAGATGGTGCCGAAACCGATTTAGATTTGGGTCATTACGAAAGATTTTTAAATAGCCCTACCTCTCAAGCCAACAATGTTACAACCGGTAGAATATACCAATACGTAATCAACCAAGAACGCGAAGGGGCCTATTTAGGCAAGACTGTTCAGGTTATTCCGCATATCACAGATGAGATCAAAAGAAGAATCAAATTATTGGGTGATACCGGCGAATTTGATTTTATCATTACTGAAATTGGCGGTACTGTTGGCGATATTGAATCATTACCTTACATTGAATCCGTGCGCCAATTGCTCTGGGAAATGAAAGATGAAGATGCGCTTGTGGTGCATTTGACTTTATTGCCTTACTTGAGTTCAACCAAAGAATTAAAAACAAAACCGACCCAACACAGCGTTAAGTTGTTATTAGAAAGTGGCGTTCAGCCAGATATTTTGGTTTGCAGAACTGAGCATTCTATAACCAAAGAAATGCGCAAGAAGATTGCCTTATTCTGCAATGTAGATACCAATTCGGTTATTGAAGCCTTAGATGTGCCTACCATATACGATGTGCCATTGATGATGCTCAAAGAAAAGTTGGATAAAACTGTTTTATCTAAATTGAAATTATCTGCCAAGAATGAGCCAGATTTGGAGAGTTGGAAAACCTTTTTAACCCGACATAAAAATCCTAAAAACGAAGTGCGCATTGGTATTATTGGTAAATATGTTGAATTGCCAGATGCTTATAAATCTATCATTGAAGCCTTTATTCATGCAGGTGCGGCAAATGAAGCCAGGGTTAAGGTTCAATACATCCACAGTGAATTATTGGCCGAAGATAACATTGAACATAAATTGGCAGAATTAGACGGTATTTTGGTTGCTCCTGGATTTGGTGAACGCGGTATCGAAGGTAAAATAGCTGCCATTAAATTTGCCCGCGAACAAGGAATTCCATTCTTTGGTATCTGCTTAGGTATGCAAATGGCCGTTATTGAGTTTGCCAGAAATGTAATTGGTTGGAAAGATGCCCATAGCACCGAAATGAATCCTAAAACCAAACACGCCGTAATTGACATGATGCAAGACCAGAAAAAAATCACCAAAAAGGGCGGTACCATGCGCTTAGGGTCTTATGTTTGTGAGGTTACCAAAGGAACCAAAGCATACAGTGCTTATGAGAAAACAAAAGTGAATGAGCGTCACCGTCACCGTTTTGAGTTCAACAATGCCTATATAAAAGATTTTGAGGCAAAGGGTATGCAAATAACTGGTGTTAACCCAGATACCAAATTGGCGGAAATTGTTGAGATCAAAAACCACCCTTATTTTATTGGCGTACAATTTCACCCAGAATATAAAAGTACCGTTTTGAACCCACACCCGCTATTCATTAAATTCGTCAAAGCCGCCGTTATTCATAGTCAGAAGTAATTAGGTTGGTTTTTACTACAAAGAACTAAGCAACAAATTTTTTTGCCCAAAAAATCTTAAGATTTTTTGGGC
>CAMCJW010000138.1 GCA_945875195.1 Chitinophaga pinensis
GTTAAAGATTCAATAATTGGTTCTGATTGCAAAGCAACCTCTAGTATATTTAATGTTACCATCAACGCCAATCCAGCTCCAATAATTACTGGTTCAACAAATGTTTGTCAAGGAAGCACTTCAAGCTATGCTACCACCAGCAATGTGGGCAGAACTTATGTTTGGACAATTACTGGTGGAACCATTGTAAGTGGTGATGGTACACCTAATATTTCGGTAAATTGGATAGCTGCAGATTCTGGTTCATTGGTAGTAAGTGATTC
The DNA here is from genome assembly GCA_945875195.1 of Chitinophaga pinensis. Classification (GTDB taxonomy): domain Bacteria; phylum Bacteroidota; class Bacteroidia; order UKL13-3; family UKL13-3; genus B1. Next base: position 264 of record CAMCJW010000138.1, read on the forward strand.
AGTAGATGCAACTGGTTGTAAAACCACCACTAGTGAATACAAGGTAACTATCAATCCAAATCCAACCCCTTCAATTATTGGAGAAGATACCGTTTGTGCAAATAGTGCCCAAATATATAAAACCGCTAAAAATACAGGGCGTTCTTATCTCTGGACTATTGCCGGTGGAACCATTACATTTGGTCAAGGAACAGATAGTATTAGGGTAACTTGGGGGGCTGCCTCAACCAGGTTACTCAGTGTGAAAGATTCTATCAATGCTACAGGATGTAAAACAACCGCAACTTTAAATGTATTGATATTGGCAAATCCAACTCCTGTTATTTCTGGAAACAACATTGTTTGTGGTGGTACAACTCAAACTTATACTACGCCTGCAAATACTGGTAGGTCTTATATTTGGACTATTACCAATGGAACAATCATTTCTGGACAAAATACAGCGAGCATAACTGTTAATTGGTCGAACGCATTTTCTGCGGGAACATTAAGAGTAAAAGATTCAATCAACGTTCAAGGTTGTAATGCTACTTCTAGTTTGTTTAATGTAACCATCAATGTAAGTCCTTCGCCTGTTATCTCTGGTCAAAACATTGTATGTAATAATAGTGCAGCTGTTTATGTTACACCAAGAAATTTGGGTCGAACCTATTTCTGGACTATCAATGGAGGTGTAATTACCTCAGGTCAAAACACAGATACCTTAAGAGTAACATGGGGCGCAGCAGGCACTGGTAGTTTAACAGTGAGTGATTCAGTGAATACAACTGGCTGTAAAACTACAACTTCAGTTTATTCAGTATTAATTCAAGCAAACCCAACGCCAGTTGTATCAGGTGTTTCAACTACTTGTTCTGGAACAACTTTGGTATATACTACTCCTTCAAATATTGGAAGGTCATATTTTTGGACAATAACTGGTGGCGTAATTGCGATAGGCCAAGGTACTGCAAACGCAACTGTAACATGGGGCCCAGCCGGGCCAGGAACCTTAACAGTTAAAGATTCAATAATTGGTTCTGATTGCAAAGCAACCTCTAGTATATTTAATGTTACCATCAACGCCAATCCAGCTCCAATAATTACTGGTTCAACAAATGTTTGTCAAGGAAGTACATCAAGTTATGCTACTGCTAGCAATACAGGAAGAACTTATGTTTGGACAATTACTGGTGGAACCATTGTAAGTGGTGATGGTACACCTAATATTTCTGTAAATTGGGGTGCTGCAGGTTCTGGTTCATTGGTAGTAAGTGACTCAGTAAATGCAACTGGTTGCAAAGGCTTATCTTCAAGTTACGGTGTAACCATTAATGCTAATCCTACTCCTGTAATTTCTGGTTCAAAAGATGTGTGTGCAGGTACTTCAAAAATCTATACAACTCCAAGTATAGTTGGGCATACATACCGTTGGACAGTTGTTGGAGGATCAATAGTTTCGGGACAAGGTACAGCAACCTTAACAGTGGCGTGGCCAACTATTGGTGCTGGTAGTATCACGGTGATGGATTCTATTAATGCCGCAGGTTGTAAAACTACAACGGGTGCTTATAGTATAAATATTAATGCCAACCCAACACCTATTGTAAGTGGTGCATCGGTGGTTTGTGCCCTTTCAACTTCGGCTTATTCAACGCCATTTAATGCAAACAGAGTTTATGTTTGGTCAGTTACAGGAGGTATCATTGCAGCTGGTCAGGGATCATCTAACGTTTTGGTTACTTGGGGGTCGTCTGGCACTGGCACTTTAGTTGTGAGCGATTCTGCAACAATTGGTGGATGTAAAACCATTTCTAGTGCGCTTAATGTATCGATTAATGCAAATCCTACCCCAACTATTTCTGGTTCAAATGTAGTATGCTCTGGCTCTAGTGCAACCTACGCAACTCCTGCTTTCACCGGACATGCTTATTATTGGGTAATAACTGGAGGGGTAATTACTTCTGGGCAAGGAAGTGCAACTATCAATGTTATTTGGGCAGGATCTGGGTTAGGAACTCTTGCTGTTACCGACACTCTTATTTCGGGAAATTGTTTTGCCACCACGCCTAATTATTTGGTCAATAAAATTTCTGGTTCAAACCCAATTATTACCGGTAGTAAAAGTGTTTGTACCAATTCAAATAGTAGTTACTCAACCCCATTTAATTCCGGAAGAAGTTATTTTTGGAATGTGGTAGGTGGAACAGTCACTTCAGGACAAGGTACGGCAGTGGTTGATGTTCTGTGGGGTTCAGTTGGTTCAGGTTCTTTAACGGTAACAGATAGCATTGATGGACTTGGCTGCAAATCAACCACAGCGCCATATAATGTGGCCATTATCGCTAAACCATCTGGTATTGTCTCAGGGTCAAATGAACTTTGTGCAAATTCGAATGCCGTGTATGGTACGGTTAATAATCCAAATTTAACTTTTGCATGGACTGTTACTGGAGGTATTATTACAAGTGGGCAAGGAACATCAAATATTATGGTAACTTGGGGTAGCGGACCATCCGGATTGGTTAGCTTAACTGGATCTTTGATTGGTTCAAGTTGTACTTTTGAAGCTTCTAGAGTTGTTAAAATCAACCTAATTCCGAGCGCAGACTTTACGGTGATTCAATCGGCAGGTAAGTTAACTTTAGTACCTAAACAAGCAGGGTTAAGTTGCAAGTGGCTGTTTGGTGATGGCGATTCTAGCAATTCAAATTTCCCAACTCATACTTATGCCGTTAATGGGTTTTATACAATCAAATTAAAAGCAACTAGTCCACAAGGTTGTTTGAATGAAAGTACGCAAACTGTAAATGTAACATCGGTGGGTATGCAAGAGCTCTTTGCCAGCATGTATCAGGTAAAAGCCTATCCAAATCCATTCCAAGGTAAAACCACCATTTCCTTTAATCTGTTTGAACCAAGTGATGTTGAAATGGAGGTATTTGATTTAACAGGAAGGTTGGTTCAAACCATGCTACCTCTGCAAGAATTGAAACAAGGTAAGTTTGAATTTGAATTTAATTCGGAAGTTACGTCAAGTGCTTCATCGGTATATTTGGTGAAAGTAAAAATTGCAAATCAAACTCAATACTTGAGGATAGTTCATGCTAATTAATTTGCCTTCATTTCTATAAAAAAACCGGCACCAACAGGTGCCGGTTTTTTTATGTAACTTTTTTAATGTTTTTTCGCAGCATGCAAGGCACGCTAATTGTAATAAACGGACCAACTGCAGTTGGTAAAACACAGCTAGCAATAGCATTGGCTCAGGCCTTGCAAACCGAAATTATTTCTACTGATTCTAGGCAATTTTATCGTGAGATGAGCATTGGCACCGCAAAGCCAAGTGAGGCAGAATTAGCTCAAGTAAAACACCATTTTATAGGTAATTGCTCTATTAAAGATTATTATTCGGCGGGTGATTTTGAAAGAGAATCGCTCCTAAAAGTAGAAGAACTATTTGGTTCAGGAAAAAACTTTGTGATAGCTATTGGTGGCTCTGGTTTATATATAAAGGCACTTTGTGAAGGCTTAGATGAAATGCCTGCCGCAAATTTAACCCTAAGAAATCAATTGATTCATCGGTTTGAAATGGAAGGAATTGCATACTTGCAAGAAGAATTAAAGAAATTGAATCCTGAAAAATTTGAAACCATAGATCAAAAAAATCCCCAACGTTTGATGCGCGCAATTGAGTTGAGTCATCAAGGGGGAACTCAAAGCAAACCTAAAAACCGCCCTTTTCAAATTTTAAAAATTGGATTGGAATTACCACGTGAATTGTTGTATCAAAGAATAAATAGTAGAGTGGATGCTATGATGCGCGATGGTTTATTGGAGGAAGTGAAATCGTTGGTTCAATATGAACAATTAAACGCGCTAAAAACAGTGGGGTACAAAGAGCTTTTCTCATACCTACACGGTGAGATTGAATTGAACAAATCAGTTGAATTAATTAAGCAACATACGAGGAATTATGCCAAGCGACAAATCACTTGGTTTAAAACTGATACGGAAATAAATTGGTTTAATCCTGAAAATCAATTTGATATATTAGAATTTATCCGTAAATTCTAATTTACACAAAGCACGCAAAAAATATTTAACTTTGCGGCTGCATAAATATATGGAACTGTTTCAACTTTTCTTTAAGGCTTCTACTTGGTTATCATTAATTACTTTAACATTAATGGAAATAGTATTGGGTATCGACAATGTTATTTTCATTTCGTTGGTTACATCTAGATTACCACAAAAAGAGCAAAATAAAGCCAGAAAATTGGGTTTGTTTTTTGCTTTGTTTATAAGAATTGTATTGCTAGCATTTATCAGTTACATGGTCAATTCTTTAAAGTATCCTGTATTTTATTTGCTAGATCATGGCATTAGTTGGAGAGATATTATTTTGCTTTCGGGTGGTCTTTTCTTATTATACAAAAGTACGCTTGAGATATTTGAGTTATTGGAGGATGGCGGAAATGGGGCATCTAAAAATGGCACCCAAAGTTTTTGGAATGTGGTACTGATGGTTATTTTAATAGACATTGTTTTTTCATTTGATTCTATTATTACCGCAGTTGGCTTGGCTCAAGAATTACCGGTAATGATACTTGCTGTAATTTTTTCCATGATTATCATGTTGTTTTTCTCTGGCGCAATTGCCAAATTTATCAATCAGCACCCAAGTATTAAATTATTGGCTTTGGCCTTTTTATTGGTTATTGGAATAATGCTCCTTATTGAAGGATGGAGCCATGAATTGGCCGAACAATACAACCTTAAAGGGTTTGTTTACTTTGGAATGGCTTTTTCTGTAATGGTAGAGTTGCTAAACATGAAAATGAGAACTAAAAAATCTTCTCCTGTTTCGCTTCATGATATCTACAAGGAAGACAATGACCAAGGTTAATTTTGAAGATTGGGGTTTAATAGATTACCAATTAGCTTGGGATCAGCAAGAGGCCATTTTTAAAGGAATGGTTGATCACAAATTAAATCAAAGAGATGTTCCTCAAGTTGATCAAACATTGGTTAATAATTCCCTTATTTTTTGCCAGCATCCGCATGTTTATACACTCGGGAAAAGTGGCAAAAAAGAAAATTTATTGTTAGATGAGGAAGGATTAAAAATACACCATGCCAAGTTTTATCCAATAAACAGGGGAGGAGATATAACCTATCATGGTCCAGGCCAATTAGTAGGATACCCCCTATTTGATTTGGAGCAGTTCTTTACAGATATACATAAGTACTTGCGTTATTTAGAAGAAGCTGTTATTTTAACCTTGGCCGAATATGGTGTTGTAGGAGGCAGGTATGAAGGTTATACTGGCGTTTGGATCGACCCAGATAAGCCATCTGCCAGAAAAATTTGTGCAATGGGAGTTAGGTGTAGCAGGTGGGTAACCATGCATGGCTTTGCCTTCAATATCCTTACTGATTTAAGTTACTTTCAATACATCATCCCTTGCGGTATTGATGACAAGGATGTCACAAGTTTGGAGCGCGAATTAGGATATAAACCAGATTTTGATGAGGTTTCTTTTAAATTAAAAGAAAATATTGCCAAGCAATTTCTGTTTAATTTTTCTTGATTACCTTCTAATCACCAATTTATTACTAAATGTTCTTTGGCCACTTACCATTGAATAATAATACAAGCCTGATGGCAAGAAGGAGGTGTCAATTTTTACTTCATGTGCTCCTTTTGAATAGGTTTCATTTACTAAAACCATTAGCTCTTTGCCACTTGCTTCAAACAATTTTATTTGCACAATCTCGCCAAAACCATTGAACCTAATATTGGTGTAACTATCTGCAGGATTGGGATAATTAGTAAAATTATTTGAATAATCACCTGCTAAATCATTTATTCCTGTAGGAGTAGTTGTATTAACAATTGGTAGTATTGGAAAAGATTTAAACATTACCGAAGTTAAATCTTTGTCGCTCACCCCAAACCAATCTTTTAACAGCGTGGCATACACAGATCTAAAATCTGTTTGCATGGCAATATTGTCTCCGCCACTTGGGTTGTTTGGAATAACTGGATTAGTTCCATAAATACCTCCATTAACTTTGGTGCCAAAAATAAACATAGGTGCAGCAGCTCCATGGTCTGTTCCCAAACTATCATTGCTTTTTATGCGCCTACCAAATTCCGAAAAGGTCATGCCTAAAACCCTATCTTGAATAGCCAACAATTTCAAATCATCTTGAAAAGCATTTACCGCAACTGAAATTTTACTCAATAAATTGGCATGTGCGCCAGTTTCGGTTCCTCCTGTTGCTGCAACTTGTCCGGCATGTGTATCAAACCCTCCCAAGCTTACCATGTATACTTTTGTTTTTAATCCACCAGCAACTAACCTAGCAACAATTTTTAGTTGATCAGCTAAAGTATTTGTTCCTTGTGTTGGATATAAAGTAGATTTATTTTTGGCCTTATCTGCCGCCCCTTTAATACTTCCTGAATATTGTTGTGTTTGTTGAGCAACTAACCTCACAAAAGAAAGTTCATGACCCATTGGTGTGTTGGGCGCCGGGTCAACGGTTCCACTAACAAATTGATAAAAATTAGTTGGATCGGTAATACTCATTCCCATGCTCATATTTATGCCTTGGTAGGCGGGCGATACCATTGCACCTATTTGAATCGCTGGTGGATCAGGTTGGGTGGCATTGGGATATCCTGTTGGGAAATTTGGAAATTGGGTATCCATATACCTGCCCATCCAACCTGTTTCTTCATAAACATCATTGTCGCTAGCTGTGAGCCAAATATCAGTTGACCTAAAATGAGAATAATCCTGATTTGGATAACCCACACTTTGTAAAATGCTAACATTTCCTTTATCGTACAAGCCCCTTAATTCGCCGAGCGCTGGGTGCAGTCCAGTTAACAAAGTTCCGTTTAAAGAAAGCACCTTGGATTCTTGAATTGCAATGTTTCCTCGCGCCGACATTAGCTTGCTGTATTGGTCAAGCGGGATAACCGTGTTTAATCCGTCATTACCTCCATTTAATTGGATCAAAACTAAAACACGGTCTTCATTTCCTGCTTTATTTAAGAATTCAATAAGAGGAGAATCTGCATAGGCTTGCAGCGAGAAACCATTTAATACTAGCGGAAGTATCCCTGCGCTAATACTTTTTCCAATGAAATCTTTTCTGTTCATGATTTGATTTTTAAGATTAGCACAATTGATATTCAGCTTGCCCCATTAAATATTTT
>CAMCJW010000139.1 GCA_945875195.1 Chitinophaga pinensis
GCAAATAAAGATGATGCCTTTTCTTTACCATTGCCAATAGGGTTTATTTTTAATTTTAATGGATCACCTTATGATTCATTTACCTTCAGTACCAATGGTTTTATAAAACTTGGTAGAGATACAGCGTCAAGACATTTTCTATTCACCACACATGCTCAACCTCCCGCCAACGGACCTTTTACTGCAGCAACCTCACCAACTCCTTTGGCCAAAGATTCAAGTATGATTTTTGCTTTTGGGCAAGATTTGTTTGCAGGCACAAACGCATCTGAATTTAGATATTTCATATCTGGTTCGCCTGGTTCGCAAGTTTGTACCATTCAATGGAAAAACGTCAAAGACAAATTTCAAGCAACAGTAGCTGGCCAATGGGACACTATCAATTTTCAAATAAAATTATACGAAAGCACCAATGTAGTTCAAATAGTTTATGGAAAATGGACCGCATCAACTCCAGTAAATTTTGCTCGCTTTGCTGCTGTTGGTCTTGTTGGAAATAGCGTTACTGTTGCCAACCAAAACATGCACCTTGTTAAAGGCTCAACTGTTGCATGGTCGGGTTCAGTAGCCAATACAGGCTTCTACCTAAACAACGCCGTTAACTATAGATCTCCAGTGAGCACGCCAGCTGGCCCAGCGCCAGATTTGGGTCGAACCTACACCTTTACTCCCCTAACACTAAACGATGCTTCTGTAAGGGCAGTTTATGCCCAAGGAAGAGTTGCATTACCATTCTATTTTCCTGATTCTATCAGAGCCAATATTTCTAATACTGGCCTAAACCCAATTACGAGTCTTACCGTTACCCTGAATATCTCAGGAACCAATACCTACACAGCAACAGCAAGCATTACCGGTTTGGCTCCAAATGGAAATGTAAATGTTTCTTTCCCTCCATTCTACCCCACCAATACTGGCGCTAATCTTATCACCATTTCTGTTCCTAACGACGATAACAATGCTAATAACTCAAGAACATACAGCATGTCTATTAGCAATTCAAGAATGGGTTATACCGATACCCTTGTTGCTTCCAGTGGCGGAAATGGAACAACCATACCGCACTTTTGGGGAGCAAAATACTTTGTGGCCAATTCAGGTATTGTAACCCAGGTAAGGTCGCCACTAGCTGCAAACTCAGAAGCCCTGGGCGATACCGTTTGTGGAATGATATTAGACACTTTGGGCAATATTTTAGCACGTTCACCTAATTATGTGGTGCAAGCAAGCGACTTAGGGTCGAACCTTACCTTTAACCTTAGCACCCCCATATTAGTTTCAAATCAATCAATTATTGCTGGAATAGCTGGCGGACAAACTGTAACTGGATTAAACTATTTTCTTGGAACATCACAAACAGAAGTGCCATTTAGACCAAATACTTCTTTTTATTTTATGAGTCAAATAATTGGAGGTGGTATTTCTAATGCAATTGTTGGTTTAAATTATGCAGCACCTGTAGGTTGGGCTACAACAAGGCTAATGATGGAATGCACTGTAATGCCTATTCCTCCTGTAGATGTGGGCATTTCTGCGTCTGGTCCAATACAGCAAGTTAAGTTGCCAGTTTCTATAAATATTCCTCTGCGCGCAGTGGTAAAAAATACAGGTACTCAAGCTAGAACAAGTGGCATTCAGGTAAGATACAGAATCAACAATGGCCCTGTCATTGGACCAGTATCTACAACTATTGGCATTGCTCCCAATGATACAAACTCAGTTTTATTTTCAGGTGTGAACGGCATGACCTTTCCCTCAACAGGATTCTATACAGTAAAAATATATACTTCCTTGGCTGGTGATGGTTTAATAAGCAATGATACCTTGACTGTGGTTTATGAGGTTGTTCCAAACAATGCGCTGCCATACAGGATAGCAAACAATATCTTGAGCGCATGGACAAGCAAAGGAAATACACCAGCACTTTGGAAAGAAAAAATTGCCATTCAATCGAATGGTATTAGCAATGCCAACGTGCTCTATGCCGACAACATTATCACTAATCAAAGAGAAGCTTTTATGTTCTCTCCACCCATTTCCCTGGTAGGAAGTACTAACCCTGTTATGCATTTCAATGTAGCACATGCTCCAAATACTTTTGCTAATACAGATGATACCTTACAAATAATGATTAGCAACAATGGTGGATTAACATTTGTGCCGCTATATACCAAGTCTAGCCAACTTTCAACACCAACTTTGGGAACTGATACGCCAACCTCTGGTTCATATACGCCAAATTTTGCAACAGATTGGCGACTTGAAAGTGTTAATCTATCAGCTTATGCTGGCAGTCCTTATGTGGTTATTGCAATTAGAGATCGCTCTGCTTCTGGCAATGGCATTTATATTGGAAACATCCATATAAGCAACGCCAGTGCTCCATTAAGCGTGCAATCTGTTTCCTCAACCGGAACTTACAGTAGTGGTAACATGTCGATTATCTTCAATTCAATTGGCAGTTCTAGCGGAGAAATTGCATTTGCAAGGTACAATGCAGCACCATTCTCAGGGGCGGTTCCTGTATTTGCAAGCAATACAACAGCAGCTTCAAATAACACAAGTATCTTCACACCAAATAATGTGAGTCAGTCGCAATGGTATGCTGTAACTTATTCTGGCATGGGAACAGGAAACTATTTCAATACCATTCAATACAGTATCAATTTTGATTTAACAGGTATTTCTGGTGTGTTCTCTAAAGACAGTTTATACTTAATGAAGCGCACCGATGTATATGGTTCTTGGGTTCCTGTAACCACTTATGTTTCTGGCAACAACTTATATACAGGCTTAATTTCGGGTATTTCCGATTTCACCATTGGCTCTTTGTCATCTATAAACCCACTTCCCGTTAATTGGCTGAGCTTTGAAGCCCATAATATTGACCCACTAACCAACCAACTTACTTGGGCAACTTCATCCGAAATAAACTCAAGTATGTATGTGATTGAACGTTCTTTTAACAATCAAATTTTTGATGAAATTGGTCAGGTAACAGCTGCAGGAAATAGTAACAAAAAAATAGTCTATACTTTTAAAGATGCCTTGGATCAAGCCTTTGAAAAAGCCATACAATATCGCATCAAACAAATAGACTTAGATGGCTCTTTTAGCTATAGCAAAGTTGTCACACTTTCTCCGCTATCAAGTTTGGATCAGCCCGAAATAAAAGTGAGCAACCCATTTGAAAGTTCTCCAATTATTTGGGTCAAAAACATGCCAAGTAGCCCAATTTCATTGATAATTACCGATATGAGTGGTAAAACAGTAATTAGCAAAATTATTCAAACTCAAGCAGGGCAAGCAACCCTAGTTTTAGAGGAAATGGAAATGATGCAGGCTGGAATCTATTTGGTTGAGCTAACTTGTGAAGGCTCAAAACTAGGTCAACAAAAAATTATCAAATCAAAATAAGCACAAACCCTTTTCATCAAAAAAGCCTGACCAATCAATTTTGGTCAGGCTTTTTATTTAAAATGCAATGAAAACTACTTTACATAAAAAGGAAAATTGGCACAAGCCACTTGATCGTGTGCATCATAAATATACACAAACAAGCGGTAAGCACCCTTTTGTAAAGGCACCTTAAAACTATAACCAATTTGCGCATCACCTTTCACGCTCGCAGGGATAGCATCAGGCTTCTTTTCTACATCACCGCCACTTTTGGTAAATTCACTTTCTGGTAAAATTTCCCATTTGTATTTAAGTGATGGCAAATCTTTGTGCGCAACTTTTAATTGTACTTTTACGGTAGCACCTTTTTTAGCCTCAAAACTTTCACTTGGGTTCTTCTCATCCAGTAAAAATTTTGTAATCTGTGGCGCCCAATTTTCTGGCGCTTTTCCGCTCCAAACTTCTTGTAAAACATTTACTGCCTCTGTTTGCTTATCGCCAACAAAAACGCCATACCAAGTGGGCGTAGTTTCTTGTTTCTGACCCCATAAAAATACATAAGAGCCCAAACATAGTGTGCTATCCTTTTTAATATAGTTTGTAAACCTATCTCTATAGGTTATGGCCTTCTCGGTAGAGGTTTGTTCCACTGCTGCCCCCCAACTTGTTTTAGCCACTTCCCAGTGGCCATTAGGCCCCCATTCTGTAACCATGTACGACTTATCCCAACCAAATAACCTAATTTTTTCTGGTAAAGCAGGTAGATCGCCGTATGTGTTCACACCCAAAATATCTATGTCTTTGCATATTTCTTTGATCAATTGTACCTCTGGAACGTCTATTCCAGCTGTAACCACACAAGTTGGATGGTTCTTGTCTTCTTCATGTATCATGGCTGCAATGTTTTGAACTGCTTGCCAAACCGCAAAGTCAGAATATTCCAAATCAACCTCATTACCTACACCCCACATTAACAAAGCTGGATGGTTCTTAAACCTACTTACAACCGATTTAAATTGCGCCACTTGATCTTGGCAAGCCCACTTGTCACTATAATCAAAGCCATGACGTTCTGGAGCCATCCATAGACCAAGCATTACAGTAATGCCTCTTTTTTGTGCCTCATCCAACACCTCTTGTGCATTTTCTGCACCCCAAAGCCTTACCGAATTTCCGCCACATGCTTTGGTTTTATCCATAAAAACATCGCCACCTGCACCATTCACATAGTAAGGCAAGCCACCTCGCAATAGTTGAAATCCGCCCGAAGGATTCACAACTACTTCTACCTTTACAACTTGAGCAAATAATGATTGACCCATTGTTGCAAGCCAAAAAGAAAAAAATAAAACAAAGTTCTTTATCATATCAATGGTTAAACTTTACAATTTTTATTGGCTTCATGTTATCGCCATCAAATACTTGAAGCACGTAGGTTCCATCTTGCAATGTTCCTAAATGATCATTTAAATCCACAAGATTAGTAGATTGTATACAAACCCTGCCCATTAAATCAATGATAACTAATTGGCTCGGCACAAAATCAACTTTTAACTCAATAAAACTATTAAATGGATTGGGCTGAACCAATATTGCGTTGGTTAAAGCTTCATTTTCAAAAACACTATTCAATGTTTCTTTGCAAGGCAATTCTTGTAGCACAAAATCATCATAAAAATACACATCACTGCCATTGGTTTTTGGTGCAAGCAACATCACCAACTGATTGATACTGCCTTCATTCATATTTACATCAGGCCTTAGAATTAACTTAAATGTTAGTTCTTCCCAAGATTTACTCTTTGTTGTTTTTGCTTGTAACACGCACCTTCTACCTATAGGATAATCGTTGTTAGCAGATAAATTCCTGTTCTCAAAATTTATATTTACTTCCGTTCCAATTGGAGCAGTGGTGTACAATTTCATTTTTAAAATCAAAGTGCCATCTTCAAAAGCCTTCGCACTTCTAATCAAATCTGTGTGCAAGGTTAAGGCATCATACTGTACCCCTCCATTTCTGTAATACCTGTTCACCAAATTACTTTGATTAATTGCATCCTTAGCTGGATTGGTAATAGAAGATTTATGGGTGCCATTGCTACCTACCCAATACATAGATTTAATAAATTCTGAATCATCAATTTTACCAACACAAGTATCAGGTAAGGTTTCAATATACCTGCCTATTTTATGTGTGTTTCCAAGATGAGTTACTGTTACAAAAATACTATCACTCTTTAAGCCCCAATTTACCTTCACATTCGGAGTACCTTGTCCAGATGCAATTTGAATGCCCACAGGTGCCGACCAATTATAGGTTGCACCAGCAAGTTTTTGCGTATAAAAATCTTTCTGTTGAGCCAAACGCAAAACAGATTCTGGTCCAGAAATAAATACCTGTTTTAGGTCTTGATAAACCCTCACATAATCTACTTGGAGGGTAGCAGTATCTGGTGTGCTTGCATCAGGATTACCTAAAAAATAACCTCCTACTGCCAAATTAATCAAGAAGTGAAAATTACGATCGTATGGCCACCAAAATTCTGGCAAATTTGCACGTGTTTTTGTGCTATACAATACATTGTCTACAAACCATTGAATGGTATCACTTTTCCATACCATACCATAGGTGTGAAATTCAGAGGTGAATGAACCACTGGGCAAAGTATAGGTTGCTCCTGTATACTTATTATTTGGTGTATAAGCGCCATAATGAATAGTGCCATAGGTATTGTTTGGCTCCTGCCCTTTGCCTTCCAACAAATCTATTTCTCCACTTAAAGGCCAGCCACCATAATAATTTTCTGTTGGCAAAAACCATACTGCAGGCCAATAACCTCTGCCAATAGGCGTTCTAGCCCTTACTTCAATTCTACCCGAAGCAAAATCAAACTTGTTAATCGACCTGATTCTGCCAGATGAATAAGTACTATTACCTATCTTTTCTTTTTTTGCTTTAACCTTTAGCAATCCATTTTCTACAACAATTGCACTTTTCTGGTAACTTTGCTGTTCAGCATTCCCCCAACCACATAGACTTGGGCAACCATCACCAATTTGATACTCCCAATAATTGGTGTCGAGCGTGTTTCCATTAAATTCATCCGACCAACGCAAAAACTCTTGAGAATAAAGTTGCGCAGGAACGCAATATAAAAAAGTAATAAACAATATTTTTTTGATAGCCATTATGGATAAATGTTTAAAGAATCTGTTAATTGAGAAACACTGAAAATAAACTTACCCGGCTCAATAACAAATTTGTTATCAAGGCCTACAAAGGCAAGCCTTTCGGCAGGTATAGCAAATTTAAGCTCCTTACTTTCGTTTGGATTTAATGTAACTTTATCAAATGCACATAACCTCTTAACCGAAGGAGTTATGCTAGCAACAACATCCGAACTAAAAACAAGAACCGATTCAGACCCTGCAATGGCACCAGTGTTTTTTATAGTAACACTTAATAAAATACTATCTTTAGCATTAGCCTCCCTGTTCGCAATCTTCATATCCGAATAGCTAAATTGGGTATAACTTAAACCATGTCCGAATGGAAACAATGGATCAAAACCCAAGGGCTTAAAATCATTGTTCAGCACTTCTGTGTATTTGCAATCATAGGTTGTATGCGTACCGGCAAAACGAGGAAATGTAAAAGGTAATTTTCCACTTGGATTTACAGTACCACTTACAATATTAGCAATAGCCATTGCTCCTTCATCTCCAGGTAAAGCAGCATAAATTATTCCATCACACAATGGCTCCATAGCAGCAAAAGTTCTTGGCCTGCCTTCTAATAAAATAACAATTACCTTTTTCCCAGCCAGTTTGTAAATAGAAATTAACTCTTTTTGAGCACTGCTCAACTCAAGGTCGTTGATGTCGCCAGGCTTTTCTGTGTAGGTATCTTCACCCAAACACAAAACAACTGTATTGATGCCAGTTGCCGCTTTTAATAAAGCACTTGGCGCTAAATGATTGGCATAGGTATTACCAGATAAATAAGTAACATTCGACTTTCCAAAAACATTTTTAAAGGCCCCTAAAACAGTTGGCACTTTTGAGTTATATGAC
>CAMCJW010000140.1 GCA_945875195.1 Chitinophaga pinensis
CAAATTAGTAAAACTTCCTTTCAATCATTTTTCCATCAAATAAATATTCTTACATTTATCAAATTATTTCAAACAAATTATTCCATTTACTAAGATAAAAATATGACTCTCTCAACTTTAGAACCCAAAGAACTTTGGCAAAACTTTTCCGCACTGAACGCGGTTCCTCGTCCTTCCAAAAAAGAAGAACGTGTGATAGAATTTATGATGCAATTTGGAAAATCATTGGGCTTGCCAACTACCAAAGATGAGGTTGGAAATGTTATCATCAAAAAGCCTGCCTCCGCTGGAATGGAAGGCAAACAAACAGTGGTGCTTCAAAGTCACCTCGACATGGTGCATCAAAAAAATGCTGACACCAATTTTGATTTTGATACCCAAGGTATTGAGATGTTTGTGGATGGTGATTGGGTAAAAGCAAAAGGCACTACTTTAGGCGCTGATAATGGTTTGGGTGTTGCCAGTATCATGACACTTTTAGCTAGCAAAGATATAGCACATCCTGCTATCGAAGCCTTGTTTACCATTGATGAAGAAACGGGTATGACAGGTGCTTTGGGACTCAAAGGTGGATTGTTGGATGGTAAAATTTTGTTGAACCTAGATACCGAAGACGACCATGAACTAACCATTGGTTGTGCCGGTGGTATTGATGTAACTGGCACCAGGCATTATAGTAAGAAACCCCTTACCGAAGAAAGTATTGGTTTAGAAATTGTGGTGAAAGGCTTAACGGGCGGGCATTCTGGAATGGACATTCACCTAGGTAGGGGCAATGCCAATAAATTAATGAACCGTTTGTTAATTGAGATTCACAAAGAAATTCATTTTGAAATAGCCAGCATAGATGGTGGTGGTTTGCGTAATGCAATTCCCCGTGAAAGCATGGTTAACCTGGCTGTTACTGGCAATTTGAAATCGCAATTTATTTTAAAAGCCAAAGAGATTGAAGCTGTTTTTAAATCAGAATACCGCATTACTGATCCCAATTTGCAAGTTGAAATAAATGAGGTGCCCTGCCCAGAATTGGTGATGGAAAAACAATTTCAAATTCATTTATTGCAGGTAATTCATGTTTTGCCAAATGGTATTTTTAGAATGACACCAGGCATTGAAGGTTTGGTTCAAAGCTCTAACAATGTTTCCAGAATATTGGTGAAGGATGGCGATGTAAGCATTCAATGCCTAACACGTAGTAGCGTTGATTCTGAGAAAATGGATTTGGCAGCTATGATTGAATCTGCTTTTCATTTGTTGGGTGCTATTACTGAAAAGAAAGGTAGTTACCCTGGTTGGACTCCTCAGCCAGATGCAGCAATTGTGAAATTGATGAGCGATTTGTACAAAGAAGTTTTTGCTACAGAACCAATGGTAAATGCTTGTCATGCCGGTTTGGAATGTGGTATTTTGGGAGCCAATTACCCAGGCATGCAAATGATTTCTTTCGGACCAAACATCAGAGGAGCGCATTCTCCAGACGAGCGTGTTCAAATAAGTTCGGTTCAAAAATACTGGAAGTTTTTATTGACTACCTTGCAAAGAATTCCTTCAAAATAATTTGGTTCGAACCAAAATTTAATATTCTATTTGTTGAATGCTACCAATGGCTGAGGAAACTTTTGCGACTTTTGTGAATGTAATTTTGCCGCTTCATTTGCAGCAGGTATACACCTATCGTGTGCCTGTAGAATGGGAGCAGGAAATTGCTATTGGCAAAAGAGTGGCCATACAATTTGGTGCCAAAAAAGTTTATTCCGGACTCATATACCAAATCCACCATCAGCCTCCAAAAGGATATGAGGCTAAATATATTTACAGTGTTTTAGATGATGTGCCTATTGTTGAACCAAAGCATTTTTTGTTTTGGGAATGGGTAAGTAAGTATTACTTGTGTTCCTTGGGAGAGGTAATGAATGCTGCACTTCCGGCTGCTTTAAAATTAGAGAGCGAAACACGAATCATTGCCAACCCTTCATTTTTATTGGATCAAACCGTATTAGATGACAAAGAGTATTTGGTGTATGAAGCCTTAGAGTTAAAACACGAATTAACCCTTGCGGAAATTGCTGAAATCATTCAATTGAAGAACGTTTTTCCCTTGCTTAAAAGCATGGTGAAAAAGGAAATGATTTTGATCAAAGAAGACTTAGAAGAACGCTACAAAGAAAAGAAAATTACTTGTGTTAAACTGGCAAGTGTCTATGAGGATGAATCTAAATTAGAAGAACTATTTGCACAATTGGAGAAGCAAGAAAAGCAGCTCAATTATTTATTAGCCTACATACATTTAAAAGCACAAGAGACAGATATTGATAAAGCGTTATTGATGAAAACCTGCAATGGTACTGCTGCTCCGCTCAATACACTTATTAAAAAAGGGATATTTGAAACCTATCAAATTTCTGTTGATCGCATACAAATTGCAGCCACCCCTTTGCAAGAATTTGAGTTGAACCCCGATCAAGAGTTGGCGCTTGAGCAAGTGAAACAACAATGGCAAGACAAAGATATTGTGTTGCTGCAAGGCATAACTGGCTCGGGCAAAACACATGTGTATGTAAGGCTCATTCAGGAACAAATTTTATTGGGTAAACAAGTGCTATTTTTATTGCCCGAAATTGCTCTCACTTCACAAATTGTTAAACGTATCCGTAAGTTTTTTGGTGAGGCTTGTATCGCTTACCACAGTAAGTTCAACGACCAAGAGCGGGTAGAGATTTTTCATAAAATTAAGGAAGGTAAATACCAAGTAATTATAGGTGCAAGATCTGCTGTTTTTTTGCCTTTTAAAGATCTCGGTTTATGTATAGTTGATGAGGAGCATGAAGGTAGTTACAAACAGCATGAACCAGCACCAAGATACCATGCACGAGATGCTGCCATGATGTTGGCAAAACTCAATAACTGTAAAACTATTTTAGGTTCGGCCACACCTTCTTTGGAAGTTTATTACATGGCACAGCAACAAAAATATGGTTGGGTAAAAATGGATAAACGCTACCATGAAGTTGCTTTACCTGCCATTGAAACAGCTAATATTGCAGAGGAGCGCCGCATAAAAAGCATGGTGAAGGAAGACATTGGTTTGCAGTTGCACCTAGCCATTGAAGCTGCTTTGGCCAAAAATGAGCAGGTGATATTATTCCAAAATAGGAGAGGCTACGCGCCATTCTTATCTTGTAATGATTGCGAGTGGATTCCTACTTGTAAAAATTGTGACATCAGTTTAACCTACCACAAATACATTGATTCTTTAAAATGCCATTACTGTGGATTTACCCAACAAGTCCCTAAAACATGCGCTGCTTGTTCTTCCACCAAATTAACTTTAAAGGGAGTTGGCACAGAAAAAGTAGAAGACGAATTGAATGAATTGTACCCATTGGCACGAGTGGCTCGGTTAGATTTAGATGCTGCCAGAACCAAGCATGGTCACGAAGAGATCATTCGCAACTTTGAAGAAAGGCAATTTGATATTCTAGTGGGAACCCAAATGTTGAGCAAAGGCTTGGACTTTGAGCATGTAAGTTTAGTAGGCGTAATCAATGCCGATAGTTTATTGTCGTTTCCAGATTTTAGGGCACATGAGCGTGCCATACAATTGCTAATGCAAGTAGGAGGTAGGGCAGGCAGAAAACACCAACAAGGTAGGGTAATTATTCAAACTTCAATGCCCAATCATTTTGTGTTGCAAGCATTATTGATGAACCAATATGAAGCCTTATTAGAAAGGGAATTAGAGGAACGCCAGAAGTTTGCTTACCCTCCGTTTTACCGACTAATTAAAGTAGTTTTAAAACACAAGGATTATAAAATTACAGAACAAGCTGCCCTACGTTTAAAGTATTTAATGCAAGGCAATGTTAAGGCAACTTTGCTCGGACCAGAAAGTCCTTACGTAAGTAAAATCCGCAACTTCTATATCAAAGAAATCTTGGTCAAAGTAAGCCGTCAAAATCCAGATTTAGAATCCATCAAGTCCGCCATTCGCAAATCTTTCCTAGAACTCAGCACCGATAAAATCTTCCGCAGCGTAATTGTGTTTGCAGACGTTGATCCAAGTTGAGAGGCAAGTCGCAGGTTGCAAGTCACAGGTCGCAGGTTTCAGGTAATAAAGTGTCGATGCCTAAATTGGGTTGACCGTTGTTATAGCCAGATAAAAACTAAGCCTGAAAGGCTTGAATAACAATAGCCCCGCATGAAATGCGGGGTAAAAGGTTAAGCACAATTTACCAAGCCTGAAAGGCTTGAATAAATTTTCTATGATACAACATTCAATCCTTTCAGGATTGATTTAAAATCTCCTACAATTAAAACCACCGCATTCCATGCGGGGCTATTATTGTTAAAGCCCTTCAGGCTTTAATTTCTTACTAATTCTCTCTACTAAAAAGTAAATATTATTACCAAGCTAATCAAATCCATTTATACGCTGCATAATCAAAAGCCACACCCCAAAACCTACGACTAGCGACCTGTGACAGAGAACATCCTAAGCCCTAACGCAAATTTAAAAACCTGCGACCTTCGACCTTCTTCCTCAAAACCTCACCGTCATCATCAGGCTAGTCCCTTTATAGTTATTCTCAATAAAATGAAAATTAACTCCTAAAGAAAGGCGATTCGCAACTTGGTCAATTCGGTAGCCAGTTTCATAATAGAGGGGATGATTTCCGGTGCGTAAAATATTGAAATAAAGCTGCTCTTTAAAATCCATTAAATTGAGGTAAGGCAATTGACGCAACAATAATTTCTTGAATTGAAATTGCAGCAACAAGCTTTGGTAATTGGAGGTTGTGCTGTAATTATAATAAGGCAATTGCTGAAATCTGGCTTGAGGTTTACCCTCATAAATAAATGATTGGTTACCGGCAAAATGTTGGTAATCGGTAAAGTGAACATTGCTAGTATCAATAAAAAAACCTGCACGCAATTGGTAATTTAAAATAACCCAATGTCTCAAATATACGTTTTGATCCAAGCCAATATCTATTTTTTGAAACTGCATTTTTTGGTCCATGCCAGCCTTGTATTGTGCGCTTAAAATTGGCCATTGATTTTGTAGGTATTGCTTTTTATTGTTGCGCATTTTATAGGTTTGAAAAGGCCTATAGCTCATGGCAATTTGGTATTGAAATGTTTTGTAGGAGGGCTGTGCAATATTGCCAATAGGCGTGTTGGCGGTAATACCATCTGTACCTTCTTGGTTTCTATAACGATTAATATTCTCCAATGAAAACCTATTGGCAGCCATGAGTTGAATATCTGCATTGAGGCCATTGGCAATTTCTCTTTGCACTACCATGCCAAAATATTCTTGTTGGAAAAGTTTAGAATAGTTATTTTTTAAAATCAATAATTGAAAAGCATCTGTATAAACGTCAATTCCTTTGGGGTTATAATCTTGTATAATAGTTCCACCTCTGAATACAATATTTCCTAAATGACTTGGATCAAACCGATAAGTTAATTCACCAGTTGTTTGAAAGGCTGAGCGCTCCAATGGCATTTTTAAAAACTGTTTGTAACGCCAAAAATTGGGCTTTACATTGCCAATGGTAACAAAGCTTTGAATGGCAAATCCTTCTACGGTATTTACACTAGGTTTTGCCAATATACCAGTATATGAAATGTAGTTTGTTTTGGTTTTATTGTTGATACTATCACCGCCAAAAAACAAGGTGCTAAAACTGATTCTCGATTGTTTTTTCTTGCCCAAACTATCGTTGCCAATTGTTTTGGTGGTGTCTTTTATGGAAAAACTTTGTTGCTCTTCTTTTAACAATGGCACTGGTCTATTGCTATTCCAAAATACCGAATCTCTTTGGTAGGCCAATGAATCAATCACCATTTCGCTGCTATCATTTTCCATTTGCAAAGTTTGGGTCTCGCGCTCCGCCTCCTTTTTCATTTTGGAGGCCAATTTCAACATCTCGGCTTTACTCAATTTTTCCTTGACCATCAATGCCTCAATTTGCATTTGGTTCTTGGTTTTTTCAGGTAATTTTTTTTCGGTTCGAACCAACTGCTCTTGCTTTAGTATTGGTGGTGCCGCAATATTTTGCACCCAATTGTGAGCTACATTTGGATTCAATTTTATTTGATAATTGCTCACCGAAGCCAAATACCTGAAGCTCCCTTTTACCCCCAAGTAATCGCCTATTGCATCAATGTCGTAAGTTACGGGCATCCAAACAAAAGGATAATCTGGCATGGCTTTGTAGCTTGTTTTGATGTTAACTGTCATGCCAGCCTCTTGCCTAATTAACACACAACTATGCAAACACCAAAGATTTTCTACAATATATAAAGAGCCTGTAAAAACATCATTGCCTTTTCTTTTTGGTTTCACCTGTATCTTATTTATCTCCTTACCATTTTCATAAAAGCTACCTTCTAAAACAAAATTGTACACACTAAAAGCTTGTGGCGATAGGGGAGAAACAATTTCGCCATTGCCAACCTCGTACCAACTGCCTCTGGCCATGCGCATAGGTTCTGGGGCATCTTTAAATGGCATAGATGATTTTACAGAAATCACCTTTTCTTGGTAGGTGCTGGGTTGTTTAAATTGCAATTCGTTGATGCTTTCTGTTACATAGGATCGG
Source organism: Chitinophaga pinensis (assembly GCA_945875195.1). Classification (GTDB taxonomy): domain Bacteria; phylum Bacteroidota; class Bacteroidia; order UKL13-3; family UKL13-3; genus B1. The sequence goes on from CAMCJW010000140.1 coordinate 6,609, forward strand.
CCGACTTCTATACCCTGATCTTTTATCAATCCTCTCAAAATTCTGGGTGCTTCATCAATCTTACCAGTACCCTTAACATAAACTTTAGAGCTATAACTCAGCACTTGTCTTCGGTAATATGGCGCCGCCGAAATGGCCTTGCGCATAATAAAATTGGCTGGGTTTTCATTGTTACTCGAAACAGTAAGCTCTTTTAAGGCATAGGTTTGCTCCTGCAAAATGAGGTTCAAATCAACCCAATCATTTGCAATTTCAATGGTCTTAATCAAAGTTTTGTAATCAATACTTTGGAAACTAATTTGATGAGAACCTTTGGGTAATTTTAATTCATAGATACCTTTTACGTTGGAATTGGTGCCGGTTTTAGCTGTAATACAGTAAATTGTTACAAAAGGAAGTGGTTCTCCTTTTTCATTGGTGAGTGTTCCTTTTAGTCCCTGAGCCTGCGCAAACAGAGAGAAACAGAAGAATAATATGCTGAGTTTTATTTTCAAAGTGCTGTTGGCAAGATGCAAAATTCTTTCATTTTTAAAAAGTATAGTTTGTATTGCCCCTAATTTCTTATTTTCGCAGCCTCAAAAAAGTAAACTATTAATCATGGCAAATACAGGCGATCTTTTCAAAGGCTGTTTTATCAGACACAACGGCGAATTATGTCAGGTATTGGAATACCAACACCGCACACCAGGAAATTTAAGAGCATTTTATCAAGTTGTGGTGCGCAATGTAAAATCGGGCAAACAAATGGAACACCGCTACCGTGCTGGTGAATCTATTGAAATGATTCGCGTTGAGTTCAAAGAAATGCAATACCTGTATAAAGATGGCAATAGCTTGGTTTTGATGGATCCAGAAAC